>NZ_JAILZV010000024.1 GCF_023512315.1 Anoxybacillus sp. | reverse complement strand
AACAAAATACCGTTACGGTAGTGCCCCGTCGCGATCCACACATTTGGATATTTCGGGTGCTCGCCAATATACGGTACCCCGTCCCCTGTTTGCGGACGAATGCCAGCCCATGCCCGCTCCCATTCTGCCGTGCGAATGTCCGGAAGCAACTGTTTCGCCCGTTCTAACAAACTCATCGTTCCTTCGATAGTTACTTTTTTGTCAAACGTATGCGGAGTGGACGTCGCCCCAATTAATAAGCGATTGCCTCGTTTCGGGACGATATAGCAGCCATTTTTCGCAAAAATCGTTGCTTGAATAAGTGGTTTTTCGACTTTAACAAGCACACATTCCCCTTTTACTGGATACATCGACAGCGAGATTCCAGTGTTTTCTAACAGGCGTGCTGACCATACACCTGCAGCAACAACGACCGCACCTGCATGAACGGCTCCGTTATTTGTATGCAAACAATAGCTTGTTCCGTCTTTCGTGATATCGAATACTTCTGTAAATTCCCGCCACTCTGCTCCATATCCGAGAGATGCGTTCGCCAACGCAAGCGATAAATCCGGTGCGCTCACTTGACCATCATTTGGTAAATATAGCGCCCCACGCACATTTTTGGCGACATTCGGCTCAAAAGTTGTGACTTCCTCGCTTGATAGCCATTGTGCCGGTTGCTCCATTCGTTGCCAAAATGCATCATTTCGTTGTAGCGCTTCTTGTTCTTCTTCTGTTAACGCAATTTTCAAAATTCCTTTTTGCACAAGACCGATATCAATGCCAGTCAGTTCTTTCAATTCATCGGCAAGCGAAACCATCATCTCCCGGCTTTTTAGCGCAAACGGAAGAAAGCAAGGCGTCGAGGGACATTTTTGGCACGGATACGCCTCGTTCGAAAGAAGTGGATGGTCGTTGGAAAATTCCGACTGCGCACCTAACATGCCCGCCGCTGCGCTAGAAGCTTCATTTGCGATTCGTCCTTTTTCTAATACAATAACTCGCGCGTCTCGCTTCGCCAATTGAAAGGCGATGGATCCCCCAATAATTCCACCGCCAATAATGGCGACATCATAATGATTGCCACTCATTTCCCCTCTCCCTTTCTAAACAAACATTTGTGCATAGCGTTTCACTTCTCGGAGCGGATCTTCTGCTAAAAACACCCCTGACATCACCGCAATCCCCGCTGCCCCCGCTGCCCATATACTCGGCACGTGATGCGGTTGAATGCCGCCAATCGCAATGACAGGAATGCGCACGGCATTGGCGGTTTGCGCCAATGCTTCTATCCCTCTTGGTGTCACTCCTTGTTTCGATGCTGTCGGAAACACATGCCCATATATGCAGTAATCCGCCCCTCCATCTTCCGCTTCTTTTGCTTCATCCAGCGAATGAACCGAACAGCCAACTAAAAGCGACGGAAAACATGCCTTTACTTGCCGAATAGGCAAGCTATGAAACGCAAGCTGTGCTTTCACTCCATAAGCAACCGCAACATCGACGCGGTCGTTTACAACAAGTTTTTCTTTTGGCACGCCGTGGAAAAGAAGGGTTTCCATCATTTCTGCCAGTTCTTTCGCTGTTTTCGTTTTCTCACGAAGATGAATGGCATCCACATATGGGTGAATCTGCGAAGCAATCGCCACCACTTGCTCTGTTGACTGTCTTCCTGTCGAAATAACGTGAAACTGTTTTTTCATTTTGTTTCCCTCGCTAACGGACATCGGTTAACGGAAAATATGGAAAAACCGATGCCATATAATACGACAGCCCGATAAGTCCAATCATCGTCACGAGAAATATGACGTCATAGCGGCTAACCCCGATCTGATAGTAAAACGTCCGGTTTTTAGCCTCCGAAAATCGTTTCGCTTCCATTGCTATCGCAATCCGCTGTGCACGGCGTATACTTTGGGATAAAAGCGGCACCGCATACCGCTTCATTTTTTTTACTGGTCCCCCTTCGTCTGCCCCACGCACTTTAAGCGCATTTTGTACCGTTTGAAATTCTTCAAGCATCACTGGAATTAACCGAACGCCTGCTAAAAAGCTATAGGCGTATTTCGGCTTTACCTTTAACTGCTGCATTAATGAATAAAATAAGTATACAGGTCTTGTCGTTAACGAAAAAAGTAAGCCGAGCAGTGCAAACGATAACGCACGAAATCCAAGGTGCATGCCGCGGAAAAAGCTTTCTTTTGTAATATGAACAAGCCCCCACCGCACCCACGTTGTCGTTCCTTGCCCGAAGAACGTCATCGATGAAGCGGTTGAAACGAAAATAACGAAAAACGGCAAGAAGAAAAGTACTAAATGCTTCATTGGATATCCCGTATAAAAGAAAAATAACAGCAGTAGCCCTAGCGATAAATTAATGAGGACGTTCGGATTATGCACAAACAACACAAGGAGAAAAACGCTGAGCATTACAAGCAGTTTAAACGTCGGATTCGTTTGATGTAGCCACGTTTCACGATAACGAATATCCAATCTCACAGCGCATTTCCCCCTCCTCCATGATGACAGTCTCCTCCCGAACAAGCTTTCCATTTTCAATAACCCATCTACGCGTCGCAAAATGGTTGACAATTTGTTCGTCATGGGTAACCATCATGATCGTTGTCCCTTGTTCCCGATACGATTCAAGCAATTCTAGCAAAGCAAACGTATTTTTTGCATCTTGTCCAAACGTTGGCTCGTCTAGTAGCAATAGCTGTTGTCCGCCAATGATCGCTGCAGCTACGCTTAATCGGCGCTTTTGCCCCATCGATAATTGATACGGGTGCTGCGCACGTTGAGCTTCTAAATGAAACCGCTTTAGCATTTCTTCTACTTTTTCCGTAATTTCTTGTTCGCCTCTTTTAGCTAGTCGAAGCGAATACGCCAACTCATCCCATACCGAATTAGTCACAAACTGAAATTCTGGATTTTGAAAAACGAACGCGATTTTTCGAGCAAGCTGCTTCGTCTGCGCTAGCCGTTCCCCTTCTACTTCATACTCCCCATCTGTTGGAATGAGCTTCATGAGCGCGTGCAAAAACGTGCTTTTTCCTGCGCCGTTTTTACCGGTAATAGCAATCCATTCTCCTTTTTGCACTTGCGCCTTTGGAACATGAATTTTCACGTCTTTTTTTCGATAGCCGCGAAATTCATGTAAGCGAATGATTTCTTGTCGTTCCTCATTCGTTGCCCGTTTCTTCTTTTGTTGCAAATAATCTTCCCATACTCCAGGGTACCAAATGCCGTTAGAAGCAATGAATGATTTGTACATATGAAAAATAGTGGACGTTTCGCCATCTGCCACAATTTCTCCCGCATCGTTAAACAAAATAATGCGATCAACAAAATCCAAGACGTGCTCAATTTTATGCTCAACGATAATGACCGTTTTATCATGGGCAATTCGTTTCACTGTCTTCCAAATTAATTCCGTTCCTTCGTCATCAAGCATCGCAGTCGGTTCATCAAGAAACAAGACGTCCGGCTCAAGCGCCAATACGGAAGCGAGCGCAAGCCGTTGCTTCATCCCGCCTGATAGCGTATGAATATTCGTATGGGGCGGTACAGACAAATCAACCGCCTGCAACAATTGCTCGATTCTCTCTTTCATTTGCTCGCGCGGAACGCCGATGTTTTCTAAGGCAAAGGCAATTTCCTCATCGACAAACGGCATGCAAAATTGCGAATCCGGATCTTGAAAGACGTATCCCCAATTGTCGGGGATACGGACATGTTTTGCTTTCATCGGAACGTCTAACGAATGCGGGATAATTCCAGATAGTACTTGCAATAGTGTTGATTTCCCACATCCAGACGGACCGAGCAACAACACTTTTTCGCCCTTTGTAAAAGAAACGGATACATCTTCAAATAACAACGTATCCGTTCCAGGAAACTTCAGACGCAACTCGTCAACTGACGCTACATACATACGAAAAGGCCACCTTTTACCGGTTTAGCTGGTCGAAATCTTCTTTTGACGCCGAGCGAACGAGTTGCGTTACCCCCGTTGCTTCAAGCGCCTTCACTAACGAAGAAGCAAAGACGCCGGAAATGAGAACCGCTCCAACAAAGCGCGCAAGCAAGAATAACGCTAAGTTCCACGGCGCTAACGCTTCGATATATCCTTTATAAAAGTCCATAATTAACGAACCGATAGTAGAACCGATGGCAGCTAACGAAACGACAAATAAATCGAATCGCTTATAGCGAAATGCTGCAAACGCTACTTCAGCAAATAACCCTTGAACGACACCGTAAAGCAATACTTCTAATCCCCACTCTGAACCCATAATAAATTCTCCAGAAGAAGCAGCAATCTCCGCTAATAGTGCGACCCCTGGTTTACGAATAATAAGAAACGCGACAGTTGCCGCAATAAACCACATTCCGTAGATTAACTGATCGATATGAAGGCCAAATGGTTTTACAAAATAATAAAACGGGCCCCAAAGCTTATACACAATCCCAAATACAATCGAAATAACAACGGTTGTTAAAATATCGGTTAATTTTAGTCCTTTTTGCATCGTTTTTCTCCCTTCCTTTTGTTAAAATTTCCTTTCTATCATCGCAAGCATCTACATAAAATACCCCCCTCTAAAATAAAAACCACCTTCTTTACGAGCGTAAAGAAAGTGGTTACAAACGTGAGTAAGCGAATGTATTTTTCCACTTCCCTACGCTGGTATCACCCAGATCAGGTTCTAAGGGTCTCAAAGGCACACTTTGATCTCAGCCTATCTAAAGGCCCCCCTAGTGGATGCAAAACAAAAAATATTCGGTTGTTTACATTTATCATATCATGCTACTTCTCGTTGTCAAGGCATTTGCTTCTCCTCCATTTCTATTCGTTTTCCGCTATGATTATTCCAGTTTCCCTTCACGTTGCGTCTTGACGGTCAATTATGTATGATAAAAAAGCAAATACATACGTAATGGAGTGGAGAACGTGGCAAACGTATTTTTAAAACGGAAGCGAAAAAAACGACTCGAGCAAGGGCATCCTTGGATTTTTCAAAGCGAAGTCGATTACATTGAAGGAGAATTTGCACCGGGTGATTTTGTCAACGTTTATAATCACCAGCGCCATTTTCTCGCGAAAGGATACATCAATCCAAAATCGCAAATGATTGTGCGCGTGTTGACGCATCATCCGGAAGATGAATTAAACGAAGCGTTTTTCATTGAACGCATTCGGAAAGCATGGGCGTACCGGGAACGCATGATTCCAGGTGTCCGTTCTTGCCGTGCCATTTACGGCGAAGCGGATTTTTTGCCAGGATTAATTGTCGATAAATACGAAGATGTGCTCGTCGTACAAATTCTTTCGCTCGGGATGGAAAGACGAAAAGATTGGATTTTAAAAGGGCTGCTTGACGTTTTTCAGCCAAAAGCAATCTATTTACGAAATGATGTATATGTCCGAGAACTAGAGGGGCTGCCGCAAGAAAAAGGATTTTGGTACGGAGAATGTGAAACAGAAGTGATTATCGAAGAAAACGGAGTGAAATACATCGTCGATATCGAACATGGACAAAAAACGGGCTTTTTCTTTGATCAGCGGCAAAATCGTGCGGCCATTCAGCCGCTTATTGACCGTGACACAACGGTGCTAGACTGTTTTACCCATACAGGTTCGTTCATGTTAAACGCGTGCTTGTATGGTGCTAAACAGGTAACAGCGGTCGACATTTCTGAGCATGCGATTGAAACAGCGAAACGAAACGCGGCATTGAACGGATTTACGAACGTTGAGTTTGTCGTTGCCAATGCGTTTGATTATTTGCGTGAAGCGGTTCATGCCGGGAAGAAGTGGGACGTCGTCATTGTCGACCCGCCTGCATTCGCCAAATCAGCAAATGCGGTACCTAAGGCACTTGGCGGTTATAAAGACATTAACTTACATGGGCTAAAGCTTGTCAACGATGGCGGATTTTTCGTCACTGCCAGCTGCTCTTACCACGTCCATGCCGACTTATTCCGTGCGATGATTGAAGAAGCAGCGTTTGACGCGAAAAAGATTTTACGCCTCGTCCACTGGAGCGGCGCCGGCTACGACCACCCAAAACTGCTCGCTGCCGATGAAGGAGACTATTTAAAATTCGCCATTTTTGAAGTGCATTCAAGAAAATAACGGACATCGAGCTCGATGTCCGTTTTTTTACCATCCTTTTCGCTTCCGTAACTGCTGGATCTGGGCAGTATGATGCTTGCCGTGCCATGCATACATAGCAACTAATGTGTAAATGTCCATCGTTGCTTTTGTTCCTTCATGGTAAAATGCTCGTTTAAACGTTGCAAGTTTTAGCGACTCGAGCAATTGCACCCAGCGCGCATGAAGCCCTTCTAGCAGTTGCAAAGAAAATTCGATGGATAAAGAAAGGGCATCGGTCGTTTCAGCCCAAGCGTTTTCATCAAATGGTTTAATCGAAGGGGTTTCTTCTGTAAGCGTCCATTTTGTCCTTACAAATGCATTCATGCTTGCATCCGCCAAATGATGGACGACTTGCGCCACCGTCCATCCTCCTTCGCGATACGGTGTGTTCAGTTGCGCTTCGTTTAGCCCGCGTACGGCCTCGCGCAACACGCTTGGCAAACGGCGAATGTCGCCCAACCACTCCTTTAAATTCTCTTCATCAAACGTTGCTGGTTTTTCAAATGTTCCAATTGGATATCGAATATCTTTCATTTTTCTCCCCCCTCTTTTTAGTTTCGTGAAATAGACAAAAATTCCTTCTTCTTAAGAAAGAAAAGGACAAGCATTACTGCTTGCCTTCCAACAAATACACCCGCGCCTCATACGGCTTTAGTTTGAAGCGAGTAGCATTTTTATGCGGTTTTACCTCATAGTTTTGCAGCACTAACTGTTCGGACGATAATTTGAGAGCGTCGTAGCGATAAAACGCTGGCTGGTCTGTCATATTGACAATAATGACCGCTTTGTCCGCTCCTAACGTTCTTGTATAAGCATAAATCGCCTTATCTTTCTCTAAAATTAAGTCATACGTTCCGTAAATAAACACGTCCTTTTCTTTCCGAAGTCGAATCATTTTTTTATAAAAGTGAAGCACAGAGTCATGGTCATTTAATTGTTGTTCCACGTTAATTTCTTTAAAGTTCTCGTTCACTCCCATCCAAGGCGTTCCTGTCGTAAATCCTGCATTGGCTGCACTTGACCATTGCATCGGTGTGCGAGAGTTATCCCGCCCTTTTTTCCAAATTACCTCCATAATTTCTTCATGTGGACGTCCTTTCTCACGCTCTAACCGGTAAAAATTTTTCATCGCTACATCGTCATACTCTTCAATCGTCGCAAAGCGGACGTTCGTCATCCCGATTTCTTGTCCTTGATAAATGAACGGCGTTCCTTGCATAAGAAAATAAAGAGCCCCTAACGCTTTTGCGCTCTCTTTCCAATATTCTTTATCATTTCCCCACGTCGAAACAGAACGAGGCTGGTCGTGATTTTCAAGAAATAGTGCATTCCATCCTTTGTTTTCTAATGCTTTTTGCCATTTAGTGAGCGTGCGCTTCAACTGCCGCACATTCACTCCGCCATCGATTCCTTTTTCCCACAATCCTAAATGCTCAAATTGAAAAATCATATTAAAAATACCATCGTCCTCGCCAACCCATGCTTCCGCTTCTTCTGCCGTCACACCGTTTGCTTCCCCGACTGTCATAATGTCGTATCGCGCAAACGTTTGCATTTTCAATTCTTTTAAATAGTCCATAATCCCTTCTTGGTTCATATGAGCAGCAAATGACGGAACATAATCTAATCCTTTTGGATTTGGTAAATCGGGCAATCCTGGCTTTTTCTTAATATGGGAAATCGCATCGACGCGAAAACCGTCAATTCCTTTGTCGAGCCACCAATTAATCATCTTATACAGCTCGCGGCGCACCTCGTCGTTCTCCCAGTTTAAGTCCGGCTGCTTAACAGCAAACAAATGCAAATAATATTGATCAGTCGTTGGATCATATTCCCAAGCTGATCCGCCAAAAAGACTCTCCCAGTTATTCGGCTCACGTCCATTTTTCCCGTCACGCCAAATATACCAATCGCGCTTCGGATTATCTTTCGACGAGCGCGATTCAATAAACCAAGGATGTTCATCGCTCGTATGATTAATGACCAAATCTAAAATCACTTTCATCCCGCGTGCGTGGGCTTCTTCTAACAACTCATCAAAATCTTCCATCGTTCCGAATTCTTCCATAATCGCATGATAGTCGCTAATATCATAGCCGTTATCTGCATTTGGCGATTTATAAATCGGACAAATCCATATGATATCGATTCCAAGGTCGCGCAAATAATCCAATTTCGAAATAACGCCGCGCAAGTCTCCGATGCCGTCTCCATTCGAATCCATAAAGCTTCGCGGATAAACTTGATAGGCGACGCCTTCTTTCCACCACGTTTTTTTCACGGCTGTTTCCTCCTCTTTTTTTCGTATACGCTTTCAATGCTATTCTTCATTTTAATATACAATAACCGTTCAGGAAAGAAAAAGTTTTCTCGTCACAAAATTTTAAAAAGAAAACGGGACTAGCAACTTAGCCCCGTTGTTCATACAATTTTAAATGGTGGTACACTGCTTTTAATAGCGGTGCAGTAATTCCGTATTGCTTAGCTAGTGTTAGCAAATACCCTTGTAAGTGGTCTGCTTCTACTAAGTTCCCTTTTTCCATATCGCGCTGCATCGACGATTTCATGTGCGGCGACATGTCGTTCATTTGTGCCAACTGTGTTTCTTCAATATCATCAGCAATTGGTGCACCGTGCGCCCGCATAATCGATGCAATCTCTTTCAACAACGAAAACAACAATTCCTGCCCATATTCTCCAGAACGAACAGGCCCCATCGGTGCGTGAAATAATGTAGTGACCCCAGACATGGTAGCAATAAACAAATATTTATGCCACATATCGGTAACGATTTGTTCGCTTAAGCGGAAGCGGGCGTTGCAACCAAAAAACAATTCTTCCAACGCTCGTACCCGCTCTGTCACTTCTCCAGACCATTCCCCGAATTTCACATCGTGAGACGGGCTTGACTGAACGATTGTCCCATCTGGCTCCATCGTCGTTTCGATAAAACAAAGCCCCCCTAGCACTCGTTCTTTGCCAAATTCCTTCCAAAACCATTCCATATGTGCCATGCCATTTAATAACGGCAACACGATCGTTTTCTCTCCGATATATGGCTTAGCATCGCGAATCGCTTCTTGCAAATGATACGCCTTATTCGAAAAAATGACGACATCAAACGGCTCTTTTGCTTCCCCTGTGACAACCGTTTTCGGGGTTACAACCGCATCTCCGTGAATGCTGCGAATAACAAGCCCGTTTTCCTTTAGCTGTTTTCTCCGCCGCTCACGTACAAGAAACGTAACATCCCTTCCTTTTTCCACTAACCGTCCGCCAAAATATCCACCAACTGCACCTGCTCCAACGACTAATACCCGCATTTTTCTTCCCCCTCTTTATTGAAATCTGCATTTCTATACTTGAATGGAAAATAAACCGGAGGGTAACTACACATAACCAAAGCTGCCCACCTTATCGGGGAAATCCCATGCAGGGGGCGTGAAAAAATCTCGGTTTCATTAAGAAAAGGGAGAATGCCTCTCCCTTTTCTCGCTAGCAACAGCGGGAAACTTTTCCGCCTTTGCCGTTATACCGCGCTTCTTGCGCCTCGCAAAAAAATTCTTTTCGCGATTTAATCGGCGCGCCTGGATGATGGGTTTTCATGTGCTCTACATACCGCTCATAATTTGGAACACCGACAAGTAAATCGACAAACTGTCGGCGATATTTCATCAGTTCATTCATTAGCTTACGCATAATGCTTAACCTCACTGTTCGTATCACGTGGGATGTAAGGTGCTTCTCGCAACGGCGTTCCTTTGTTGTTCAACACTTTTATCCACATATTGATAGACGAAATGAGCATGATTAAAACAACCGCCATGAAAATCACGCACAATGTCGCGTCGACATAGTCGTTTGTAATAATTCGCTGCATTTGTGCCTCCGTCGTTGCCGGTGGCAAAATTTTTCCTTGGTTTAGCGCATCTTTAAATACTTTGGCATGGGCTAAAAAGCCGATTTTCGGATTTTCATGGAACAATTTTTGGAATCCTGCAGTCATTGTTACTACTAAAATCCATGTTGTCGGCACTAATGTAACCCATACGTATGCTTTTTTGCCCATTTTGAATAAAACGGTTGTTCCTAGCAATAACGCAATTCCGGCTAACATTTGGTTAGCAATTCCGAATAGTGGCCATAACGTGTTAATACCGCCTAACGGGTCAATAACCCCTTGGTATAAGAAGTATCCCCAGCCAAAGACGCACAACGTCGTCGCAACAATATTTGCTGGAATCCAATCTGTTCTTGCAAACGGCTTATAAAAATGCCCGAGAATATCTTGAATCATAAAGCGACCGACACGTGTTCCTGCATCAATGGTTGTTAAAATGAATAGCGCTTCAAACAAAATCGCAAAGTGGTACCAAAACGCCATAAACGCTTTTCCACCGATTACTTTTGAAAGAATAAAGGCCATCCCAATCGCTAATGTCGGTGCCCCGCCTGTACGCGATAAAATCGTTTGTTCACCGACATCTTTCGCCAATTGCGTTAACACGTCTGGAGTAATTGTAAAGCCCCATGACGAAACGGTTTTCGCCGCTTGCACGGCGTCTTGACCAATGACAGCCGCTGGGCTGTTAATCGCAAAATAAGCCCCTGGTGTAAGCACGCACGCTGCTACAAGCGCCATAACAGCAACGAACGATTCCATCAACATCGCTCCGTACCCAATCGGGCGAGCGTGGCTTTCTACTTCAATCATTTTTGGCGTTGTGCCAGAAGAAACGAGCGAGTGGAATCCGGAAACTGCTCCGCACGCGATTGTAATAAACAAGAACGGGAATAAGTTACCAGCAAACACCGGACCAGTACCATCGACGAATTTTGTAACCGCTGGCATTTGTAAATCTGGCGCAACGACTAAAATCCCTAACGCCAACCCAACAATCGTTCCGATTTTTAAAAACGTACTTAAATAGTCGCGCGGCGCAAGCAACAACCATACCGGCAACGCGGATGCCACAAAACCGTAACCAATCATTAAGAGAGCAATCGTTTCGCCTTTAAATGTAAACATGCTCGCCAATGTCGGGTTTTCGGCAACATTTTGTCCAAATACAAGCGAAGCCATTAATAGTACAAAACCAATAATCGACGCTTCCCCAACCCGTCCTGGACGGATATAGCGCATGTATACTCCCATTAAAATCGCAATCGGAATCGTAGCAGCGATCGTAAACATGCCCCACGGGCTTCCTACAAGCGCTTTCACAACAACTAACGCTAAAACTGCCAATAAAATAATCATAATGCCTAAAATACCTAACATTGCTATAAGCCCAGTAAACGAACCGATTTCTTCTTTAATCATTTCCCCAAGCGATTTGCCGTTGCGGCGCATTGATGCAAACAAAATGACAAAATCTTGTACTGCTCCCGCTAACACAACACCAACAACAATCCAAATCGTCCCTGGCAAATAACCCATTTGCGACGCTAAAATCGGACCGACTAGCGGACCTGCGCCAGCGATAGCTGCAAAATGATGCCCAAACAATACCCATTTATTCGTCGGGACATAATCTTTTCCATCGTTAAACACTTCCGCTGGTGTTTTACGGTTGTCATCTAATTGAAATACTTTGTGGGCGATAAATTTACTATAAAAACGATACGCAACCGCGTATACGCACACAGCGGCAACAACGAGCCAAACGGCGTTAATCGTTTCCCCGCGGTGCAACGCTAAAATGCCGAATGCAGCTGCCCCAAGAGCAGAAATAAGTCCCCAAAGCAACATCGACTTTAGTCCTTTCACCATTCTCTCCCCCTTTTCAGTTGTTCAACGTTATTATACTAATTATTCTGAAAAGTTAGATAAACTACATCTTAACATGCCAAAAATCGCAACTAACATGTCAAAATACACGAATAACATGCAATGAATCCGCTTTTTTACACTTGTTATCGCAAAAAAGTATAAAATTTACATATACGCTAAAAATAGAACCATACAACCGCACGAAAGGGGATGATAACGATACTAACATCTGTCGCAAAAATGGCGGAAATAAAAATTTATGAAGTAAAGGGTTAATGACAATTGAAAGCGTTGGAACAATTATTATGGAGCATTGCATTACCTGGATTTGGACAATTTTTAAATAAAAAATATTTCAAAGGAACGGTATTTGTTATACTTGAATTTCTCATTAATGTACAATCGCGTTTTAATGAAGCGATCTACTTAAGCTTTTTAGGAGAAACAAAAAAAGCAGCGGACATCGTTGATTTAGAGTGGCTTATGTTTTATCCGTGCCTCTACTTTTTTGCGATGTGGGATGCATACAAAGATGCAGGAGGTGGGCGCGCTCCGTACGCATTCCTTCCGTTCGTTTTTTCTGCGTATTTTGTGACAGTCGGATTGATTTACTCTACTCGTATAACGATCTCAAATATATTTTTCGGACCGATTTGGTTTCCAATACTATGCGTCATTCCTGGGGTTTTCGTTGGGGTTTTTCTCCAATCTATACTTAATCGCTCGTGAAAAAGCCGCCAATTATCCGTTGGCGGCTTTCGCTTCTTTATGCATCTTTCCTTTTTTCCACGTTCCTGCAACAAGCACTCCAGCGACGACGAAAAGCTCAAATCCATATTTTACAATTGAATTCGCAAAGTAGTTTGCCAAAAACGGTTCGCCCACAATCATTTTCGCGGCCGTCCACGCTAATACCCCTGCGCCGATCGTAATGATAACTGGAAACCGCTCGACCCATTTTAAAATGAGCGTACTTCCCCATACAACGACCGGAACAGAAATCAATAGCCCTAAAATGACAAGCAAAAAGCTCCCGTGGGCAGCGCCTGCTACCGCTAAGACGTTATCAAGTCCCATTAGCGCATCAGCGATAATAATGGTGCGGATCGCCTCCCACATGTTTTTTCCTGCTTCTACTTCATGCCCTTTTTCGTCGATAAGCAATTTATAGGCAATCCAAATGAGCAATACACCACCGACAAGCAATAGGCCCGGGATTTTCAACAGCCAAACGACCGCCATTGTCGCTAATGCGCGAATGGCAATTGCACCGACTGTCCCCCAAATAATCGTTTGCTTTTGCTGATGCTTCGGCAAATTTCGCGCAGCTAGCCCAATGACAATCGCATTATCCCCAGCTAACACAAGGTCAATAACAATAATTGATAATAGCGCGGACCAAAATTCCATTGAAAGAAAATCCATTTTGTTTCATCCCCCTATATCCCATATTTATGTTTTAATGTGTCTGGTGCTGTCTTTATCATTCTTTGTAAAAGTAGCATAAATATTGCTAAGTCATCGAGTATTCCAATACCCGCCAGCCAATCCGGGATGACATCAAACGGAATTAGAAAATACCCAATGAAAAGAAGAAGATACGCTATTTTTTTACGAAGCGCTACTTCTCGCGAGCAAAAAAACGAAATAACAAATGGAATAAAGCTCCTTATTTTAAAAAATAATCGTATTCTTCTCATTCCTTTTCCCCCCTTTCCAATTAAAAGAGACCTTTACCGTTTCGGTAAAGGTCTTCTCTATTCGTACAGACCTTTACCACGTCGGTAAAGGTCTCGCTAACAACGTTAATGTTGCCAACAAAGCCGAGGGCATAAACCCTGAACTGACGGACTTTGCTGTAAAAGCTACTCCCCTTTTACACACATCTCATATATCGCTATCCTCATATTAACCAATCTTTTTCTGCCTGTCAATAGTTGCTACTCATTACTGCTTGAACAAATTGTTTGCCGAACTGTTTGCATATTTCTTTTTCCTCGGCGCTTGGCGACAATTCGATTTTTAGTCCGTCAAGTACGACTTCCGCCCCCAACTGTTGCAGTTTTTCGATTAAAATGTCGACAGCTGCTCCATATTTTTCGTAGCTAGAATCACAAGAACCAAATACGGCTGCTTTTTTCCCTGTTAAATCAAGCCCGTCCATATCGTCATAAAAATCAAGAAAATCATCCGGCAACTCCCCATCTCCCCACGTATACGCCCCAAGCAGAATTCCGTCATATGCTTCTAACTCGCTAGCGTCTGCGTCTAATACTTCTTTTACTTCTAGATCGGCTCCTTCTGCTTCCATTCCTTCAGCAATCGCATTCGCTATTTCTTCCGTATTCCCCGTCATACTTGTATAAATCATTAGCAATTTTGCCATTTTACTCTCCCTTTCAAACAAAAATGATAATCATTATCGATTTAAATTTTATTTGATAAAGATTATCATTGTCAACATCTTTTTTCAAAACACTTTTACTATGCTATACTAAGCAAAAAAGCTTGGAGGAAGAAAAATGAATCAGCCATACTATGCCGTCATTTTTAGTTCGGAACGAACCGATGGAGACAATGGGTATGCCGAAATGGCACAACGAATGGTCGAACTGGCAAAACAGCAGCCTGGCTTTCTCGGCGTCGAAAGCGCACGCGATACTTCTGGGTTTGGTATTACAGTATCCTATTGGGACTCATTAGAAGCCATTCAACAATGGAAAGCACACGCCATCCATAAAATCGCGCAAGAAAGAGGAAAAAAAGAATGGTATCGACGCTTTGCCTTACGAGTCTGTAAAGTCGAACGGGAGTCTTTTTTTGAAGCGTAGAAATAAGTGATGGAGGCAAAACATCTTGCCTCCACCAAAGCTACCTTCTCGTCCGCAACTCGATTTGATTTCCTGATGGATCAGTGATCATCATATTGACTTCTTCTTCACGTATCGTTTCTCCTATTTGTTGAAGCTGAGCGATGACTTTTTTTCGTTCTTCTTCGTTAGGAAGAACGATGGAAAATACCTTCAATCCAACCGCATGCTCCGGCGGCTTCGGTGCACCGACTCCCGCCCACGTATTTAAGCCGATATGGTGATGGTAACCACCAGCGGAAACAAATAAGGCATGATCGCCCATGCGAATAACTGGTTCAAATCCAAGGCCTTCTACATAAAACCGATACGTTTCTTCCATGTTTGCAACATGAAGATGAACATGACCGATGGTCGTTGCCGGCGGAAGCCCTTTCCACGGTTCATCCCCTGTTTCCGCAAGCAAATGATGGACATCCAATGGCTCTGAAACTCCTTTATATTCACCGCTTTCAGTTTTTTCCCATTTTTCTCTTGGACGGTCAGCATATATTTCTATGCCATTTCCGTCTGGATCGGCTAAATAAACCGCTTCGCTAAACAAATGATCAGACGTTCCTTGCAGCGGATATCCGCTTTTTAGTAAATGAAGCAGCGCTTGTGCCAAATGTTTTCGCTCCGGAACTAAAATGGCGAAATGATACAACCCTGTTGTTCGTCGCGGTTTTCGGATAGCATTTGCTCGTTCTTCTAGTACAACGAGCACGGTTTTTCCATCTGCTGTTAACGCTGCTTTTTTGTTCGCTACATTCAGCACTTGAAAGCCAATCATCTCATGATAAAAACGAAGCGACCGCTCTAAATTTGTGACTACTAAATGAACGTGTCCAATGGCTGTTTCGGGGTGAATAGTTCTCATCTCATCCATCCTTTCAATAGCCGACCGTAAATCTCATTCGGCTAAACCGTGGATTCTCGACTTCATCCAAAATGGCGACTGCGTAATCTTCTGCAGAAATGCGGCTTTCCCCTTGTTCGTTTACGACAAGTTCGTCTGTTCCGGTGCGGTACGTTCCCGTCCGTTCTCCTGGTTCAATTACGGCGGCCGGGCTTACGTTCGTCCAATGGAGTTTGTTTTCTTGTCGGTACATTTCTAACGCTTCTCGATGCGCAAGCGCAATCGGTTTAATAAAATCCGGAAATTCAGGCGTATCCACGAGCTGTACACCTGGTGCTACCTCTAAACTACCAGCACCGCCGACAGCAATGAGACGGCTTACGCCTGCTTTTTTCACCCCAGCAATTAGTGACCGCGTTGCATCCAATAATGTCTGCTCTTCCCCCATTTTCGGTCCAAATGCACTAATGACTACTTCGTGCCCGCGAACTACTTCTGCTACCCGTTCCGCATGGAAAATATCCCCTGTTACAACGACTAACCGTTCATGCTGAACGCCAAGACGAGCACGATCGCGAACAATAGCGGTCACCTCATGCCCTCGTCCTAACGCTTCGTTTAAAATTCGTTGACCAATCATGCCTGTAGCGCCAAATAAAGCTATTTTCATTTTCCCTTCCCCTTTCCGGCAATAAATATTTGGAGGAAACAGCGATGTAACCAAATCAGTTACAACAAGAAGAAAAAAAATTAAGAACGGGACGACTCGATTTTTTCTGCCAATATGTGAACAACGTCGTATAGACGAACTTCTTTCAATACGTGTTCCATCGCTGCCTGCGCACGTCGCAAAATTACTTCGAGGACGGCTTGAATATTGGCACCGACAGGGCATTGTGGGTTTGGGTGTTCATGCATTTGAAACAACTCCCCTTCTTCCACAACGTCAACCGCTCGGTAAATGTCGAGCAACGTAATTTCTTTTATATCTTTTGTTAAAAATGCTCCTCCCGTTCCTGGCCGCACTTGCACGAGTTCTGCTTTTTTCAACTGACCGATCACTCTCCGAACAACGACTGGATTCGTGTTGACACTTCCAGCAATCCATTCCGACGTACAATGTGCCTCATTTTCGATGGACAATAACGCTAAAATATGCACGGCCACCGTAAAACGGCTACTAATTTTCATATGTTTCCTCCTTCGTTGTAACAATTATAGTTACAACAATTAAAAAAGTCAAGGCATTTATAATGAAAAAAGGCTGCCGTGCATGGCAACCTATCCTTTTAACACAAACTCATTTCCGTCTTCGTCTTTAAACTGAACGAACGTTCCCCACTGCATTTGTTGCGGCTCACTTAAAAACTCCACGCCGTTTGCTTTCATCGCTTCGTATGCGGCAAAAACGTCGTCGCATTCAAACACAATCGATGGTTTTTTTTTCATCTGCATCTTTCATCATTGCTTTCGGATAAAGAACAAGCGCTGTTTGTGCCCCTTTTGGAGCGACTTCCAGCCAAAACGCGTTCGGTCCCATCGGATGCTCTGCTACCACATCAAATCCTACCTTTTCTGTCCAAAACTGCTTCGCTTTTTGTTGGTCTTCGACATACAAAGCCACTGTCGCAATTCGCTTAATCATCCTCGTTCCTCCCTATAAAATAAGAACATATATTCTCATTTTACCATAAAAAAAGAAGGTGTATACACCTTCTATAAAATTCCGAGCCAAATTTTTACCGCGGTTGCGAAAATAAGTACTGCCAAAATGACTTGTAGCACTTTTGTATTCATTTTTTGCCCTGTTTTTGCCCCGAGCGGCGAAGCGATAATGCTTGCAATGACCATAATAAGCGCTGGAATAAATTCGACTTGCCCTGTCACAATTTTCCCGAACGTTGAACCGATGGAAGAAATAAACGTAATTGCTAAAGAAGAAGCAATCGTCATGCGCGTCGGAATTTTCAGCACAACGAGCATAATCGGTACTAATAAAAATGCACCAGCTGCTCCGACAATTCCAGAGCCGATTCCGACAACAAAAGCAAGCGTTGCCGCGAGCCATTGATTGAACGTCACTTTATCTAATGGAACATCATCAATTCCCTTTTTCGGGACAAACATCATAATGGCGGCAATTGCTGCTAACACACCATAGACGATATTAATACTATTTTCTGACATTAGTTTTGAACCATACCCACCGATAAAACTTCCGATCAAAATGCTAATCCCCATGTAAAGAATGAGTTTTTTATTCAGATAGCCGCCTTTCCGATACGCCCATACGCCACCAATCGTCGCAAAAAACACTTGTACGGCGCTGACGCCGGCTACTTCGTGGGCGCTAAACGCCGCAAGTCCAAATAGCGGCGGGAGATAAAGCAACATCGGATATTTAATAATCGAACCACCGATTCCGACCATTCCGGAAATGAACGAACCGATAAAGCCAATGAGAAAAATGACGATAATATAATTTAATGTCACATCCATGAAAAATCCCCCTTATAAAAGCAGGGGGCAACTTTCGCCCCCTATATTTTCTTAATGTGTATGGTGCAACGCACAGCGGTTTGGACCGATTTCAAGTTCTTGTTGTTGCTCCGCATCGACCACTTTTTGTCCACGGTTGATGGCAACAATATCTTCAAAGTTTGGCGGTGTTTCCGTATTGGCGTTTTGCACAACGATGTCAATAAATTCTTCTTTTTGTTTATTTTGCATCATCTCATTGCGCGAACGAATATTGCCTAGCGTATCGCCGATATAGCCAGCGTCGTTCATTTCTTCGTCTAAGTTTGCATAATGCCCTGGCAATACGATGACATCATCTGCAATTGCCGCCACTTTTTCATACACCGTGTCGTATAAGTCTGCTGCCCACTCGGCTGCTTTTCCTCCTAAATCTGGACGACCTAATCCGCCAACGAAAATGGTATCGCCGGAGAAAAGCAATTTTTGGTTGACGAAGAACGATACACTTCCTGGGGTATGCCCTGGTGTTTTTACCGCTAGCACTTCTAGCTGAACTTGTGCAAATTCAATTTTGTCATATGCTTCTAGCGGTTCAAACGAAAAGACGGCCCCTTCACTTTTCATTAAGTAATATTTCGCCCCTGTCCGCTCTGCTAACGTTCTACCTCCTGAAATATGGTCAGCATGCAAGTGCGAGTCGACAATATGCGTAATACGTACCCCTTCTTCTTTCGCCACGTTCTCATACACGTCAATAAATCGAGAAGGGTCGACAATAAGCGCTTCTTCTCCAGAGATGACCATGTACGATAAACACCCTTTACCGACGCGAATGAACTGGTATACTTTCACGTTATCATCTTCATATACTTTAGCTTTATGAAGATGTTCACTCCACGCTTTCATTCCATCCACAAGCGTATATACATTGTCAAAGCCTGCTTCTTCTAGTTGCTCTGCTATAAATGCAGATGACCCACCTTTGGCGCAGACGACGACAATTTCTTTGTCGCGTGGAAGACGGTCTTTTACCGCGTCTACCCCATCTAACAATTCAAAGTACGGAACATTTAAATACTCAAAGTTTTCCCCTTCAACTTTCCAATCGTTAAAATCGCTTTCGTTCCGCACATCGAAAATAAACACACTTTCTTTGTTTAACACTTTGCTCGTTAATTGTTGTACCGTCATTTCTTTCATAGCTTAAATACCCCCTGTAGTATAATTCGTTCAATAAAAATCCCCTTTATTCAAGCGGCTCTGATTCTATCGCCCCATTCCATTGGGACATGCCAGGAACAACATTCCAAACATTTGTAAATCCTTTTTCCGCTAATTTTTGTGCTGCTAAATCACTACGGCTGCCTGTACGGCAAATAACATAAATCGTTTTTTCTTTTTCTAATTCATTCATGCGAGCTTCCAATTCGCCAAGCGGAATGGAAATCGCTCTTGGAATATGACCAAATGCGTATTCTGCTGGTTCGCGAACGTCTAAAATCGTTACAGCCGGGTCGCTTAGCTTTGTCAGCAACTCTTCATTCGAAATGACATGTGGAAATTTCGCTTCCTCTTTTGCTTCGTTCTCACTTGCTTTTCGAATATAATGCTTTAACACATTCCCTTCTTCCACTGTACCAAGGTATTGATGACCGGTGCTTTCTGCCCACGCCTTAATGTCTGCTTTTGAGCCTTTATCGGTCGCTTGCACTTCAAGCACTTGCCCTGGTGCAAGCTCGTTCATTGCTTTTTTTGTTTTAACGATTGGCAT
The DNA here is from genome assembly GCF_023512315.1 of Anoxybacillus sp. Taxonomy (GTDB): domain Bacteria; phylum Bacillota; class Bacilli; order Bacillales; family Anoxybacillaceae; genus Anoxybacteroides. The sequence goes on along the minus strand of NZ_JAILZV010000024.1, from coordinate 9,524 downwards.
CGGGCACGATAACCCTTTCGCATCGACCGTCATGTTGACTTGAATCATTCTCATTCCCCCTCTTCGTTTACTCGACAGGTCCTTCCCATGCTAGCATGCCACCAAGCATATTTGTCACGTTATAGCCATAGCTTTCTAAAAATTGAGTGGCACGTGCGCTTCGTCCACCTGAACGACAGACGATGATATATTCTTTTTCCTTAGAAAGTTCGTTCATGCGAAACTCAATCAATCCTAACGGAATGTTGATAGCACCTGGAATTTTTCCAGACGCTACTTCTTCGACTTCCCGTACATCAATAATGTTTACCGGTGCTCCATTTTGTAAAAGTTGCTCTACTTCTTTCGCTGTCACTTCTTTCATGTTCCTTCCTCCTATGCCCATGTATTCATGCCACCAGACACGTTCGTGACGTGCTGGAACCCTAACTTTTTCAATAATTTACTCGCTTTTGTACTGCGCATCCCGCTTTGGCAAATCACAATGACTTCTTTGTCTTTTGCTAGTTCATGCGCGCGTTGCTTCAATTCGTGCAACGGAATATTTCGAAACCCGCGAATATGGTGGGCGCGAAATTCCATTGGTGTGCGAACATCAATGTACTGGACATCTTTTTTTCCGAGTTCTTTTTTTAACTGTGCCGTCGTAATCGTTCGCACCCCTTTAGCGGGGAGAAGACGACTAGTAAGAAACGATGCAACCAATACAAATAGCAGTATATTAATAATCGTTTGTGTCATATCGCTCACCTTAAATAAAGAGATTTACATTTCCTTCTGAGGCGTCTGCTAAATAAGCGGCAACCCCAGCAAATTCAATACCATCAATAAGTTCTTCCTGCTTTAGTCCTAAAAGGTCAACTGTCATTTGGCAAGCAACTAATTTGACTCCTTGTTCTTTCGCCATGTCGATCAACTGTGGGAGCGGCATGGCGTTATGCTTTTTCATCACTTGCTTAATGAGCTTCGGGCCAATGCCCGCAAAATGCATGCGCGACAATCCGAGTTTATCTGCGCCACGTGGCATCATTTTTGCAAACATTTTTTCTAAGAACCCTTTTTGTACCGGCACTTGTTCTTCTTTTCGGAGCGCATTAAGCCCCCAAAACGTATGGAAAATCGTTACTTCGTGGTCGTATGCTGCCGCCCCGTTGGCGATAATATACGCAGCCATCGCTTTGTCATAATCACCGCTGAATAAAATAATTGTTGTCCTCTTTTTTTCTGTCATTCCTTCGCCTCCTTAACTTATACATGTATAGGTATATCATAACCGAAAAAACTATGCTTTTTCAATCCAAAATGTAAGTACTCCATTTTCTTCTTTCATGTCAACTAATTTATGCCCGCTTACTTTCGCCCAAGCGGCTAAATCGTTTTTTGCCCCTTTGTCAGTTGTATGCACTTCTAACACTTGCCCAGACGTTAATTCATCGATTGCCTTTTTTGTTTTCACCAATGACATCGGGCAAGATAGCCCTTTCGCATCTACTGTTTTTACGACGTTCATCGATTGTTTCCTCCTTGTATTTTTGTTTTTACCATTACCCCTATACGTATATTATTATGCAACAAAAAATTTGTCAACCCTTCTTTTCAAGAGTTGACGATTTTGCTTATCGGCTCTTTACAAGCAGCTCCACCGCTTCTTTGACAAGGTGTTCCGTCTGTTCTCCTTTTTCGATATTTTCTCGAATGCAATGCTCGAGGTTGGAACTAACAATGACCGCCATTGCTTTGTCGATTGCATTGCGCGCAGCGGATAGTTGTGCAACGACGCTTTTGCAATCTTTTCCTTGCTCCATCATTCCTAAAACACCCTTCACTTGTCCTTCAATTCGCTTCAGACGGTTTTTAATTTCTTTACTATATTCCATGTTTCCACCTCTTTTCAAACGTAAACATTATACGTTTAGTATAGCATTTATACAATAATTATATACCCCTGTCTGTATTTAATCAAGCATTTTTCCGATTGTTTCTATCGGGCTTATGTAGAAATGGAAAAAGCGAGACTAGTCGGTCTCGCTTTTCGATTATTTAATAAGCGCCATAATCGCTTCTGGGTCAAACCCAAGCACCCATTGCCCGTTAATTTCAGTTTGTGGTACTCCCATATGTCCTGTAGTAGCCACTAATTTTCTCGCGGCAATTGGATCGCGTTGAACGTTTACTTCTGTAAACGGAATACCTTGTGACTGCAAAAAGTTTTTTAACATCACACAATACGGACAAGTAGTTGTCGTATATACGGTTACGTTATTCATACGAACCCCCCATTAGAATGTGAGCGTAATATCCGCATCTTTCGCGAAGCTCAAGAAAGTTGCTGCTCCAGCAACGTCTACCCCATCAACAAATTGGTCTTTTTCTAGTCCCATGACGTCCATCGTCATTTGGCAAGCGATCATTTTCACGCCAAGCTCTTGCGCCATCGCTACAAGCTCCGGAATTGATGGGACGTTCGCTTTTTCAAATCCTGCTTGGAAGTGTTCTTTTCCCGCTGGCATTGGCAACTGCTTATGCGCTTCTTTATGAATGAGGTTCAATCCCTCAAACGTAAAGAAAATCGCTACCTCACCTTCTGTTGCCGCTGCTGCCGTTGCAATGTTAAATACTTTATACGCATCAAACAATCCGCCGTTTGCTGCAATAATCGCTACTTTCATTTTTCATTCCTCCTCACCCAAATACGTATATAGGTATATTACCCGTATAGGTATATAATAAAACGTTCTGTTTTCGATGTCAACTCCTTTCCTTTAGTTGATAAAAAACCACCGCCTAAAAAGCGGTGGTTTACTCCACTTGCTCGTCTTTTAATCCTGCCCAAAAAGCGGCTACAACGGATAAAGCAACAACAAGAAGCGGGGCATACATGATTAAAAAGGTTTGCATGGCGAAATCCTCCTTATATTTGTCCTTTGACATATTTTTTATCAAACAAAAACAATTTCAACAGCAAGAAAAGCGATGGAATAAGTAAGAACAACCCAGCAATAAACGCAATCACTAGAGCAATTGCCATCGTTTTATTTGTAAAGCTGTCATAAATCGTTAAATACGGGTACAACAAATACGGATAATGGGAAATACCGTAAGCGTAAAACGCAAACGCATATTGCATCACTAAACTAACAAATGACCATCCGAAATAACGCTTTTTAATTAGCAAGTAAAGCGAAAGGATGAAAAAGAGAAACGAAACAACCAACATCCATGAGACATCCATCATTTTCGTATAATGTTCCACATTATGATGGTTTAATTGATAAATAATGACTAGTGCTGATAAAATGGTCGGCCCACTCCAAACGAGCGCATATCTTCTCAGCAAGTCACGCGCACGTTCATCCCCAGCAGCATTGGCATAGTACGTTAAAAAGTTCGCCGAAATATATAACACACTCGTCAAGCTTAACAAAACAACACTCCAAGTAAACGGGCTAACAAATAGCTGCTTATATAATAACGTTGGCTCTCCATGATGGATCCGTACAAATCCGCCTTCTGAAATTGTGAGCACAATCGAAAGCGATGCCGGAATAAACACGCCGGTCATTCCGTATAAAAACATATACCATTTATTATCCTTTATCCCGTACGTACTAAACGCATAATACGAACCACGAATCGCCAGCAAAATGATGGAAATGCTCGCCGGAACTAATAAAATCGTTCCGTAATAATACGCTGTTTTCGGAAAAAATCCGACCATGCCGACGAAAAAGAAGACGAGAAAGACGTTCGTCACTTCCCACACTGGCGACAAATAACGTTGAATCACTTGATGAATAACATGCTTTTTGTTTGCTATTTCACTATACGCACTAAAAAAACCAGCACCAAAATCGATCGATGCAACAATAATATAACCGAATAAAAACAGCCATAATACAGAAATCCCCACTATTTCTAACGTCATGAGGACACCCCTCCTTGATTCAGCCCACGTTCTTCAAGCTCTCGCTCGACCGGATTGTTGCGAAACATTTTCGTTAATACAACGACGCTAGCAACCCCCAATACGAGATAAAGAAGCGAGAATACAACAAGCAACGTATCGACATGAGCTGATTTCGTTGCCGCTTCCGCCGTTTTCATATACCCACGCAAAATCCACGGCTGTCTTCCTACTTCTGTGAAATACCAACCGATTTCAATCGCAAGCATCGCAAGCGGGCCTGAGAACACCAACTGCATCAAAAACGATTTTTTCATCGTAAACGCTAACCTTTTTTTCATGCCTGCCCAATACAAAGCAGCAATGACTGTTAACCAAATACCAATGAGCACCATCAAATCAAACAAATAGTGAATATATAGCGGTGGTTGCTCCTCTTTCGGAATGTCATTTAATCCTGTGACTTCAGCGCTTGGCTGATTATGCGCCAAAATACTAAGGGCAGACGGAATTTTAATTGCGTTTTTCACATCATTTTTTTCATCTAATGTTCCAAACAAGACGAGGGGGGCATGCGTGCTCGTTTCAAAATGCCATTCGGCAGCCGCTAGTTTTTCTGGCTGGTATTTCGCTAAAAATTTCCCTGATAAATCTCCGACAACAATCGTCGCAAGTGAGAAAATAAGCGCTGCCTTTACTGTTAAATGAAGCGCCTTTTTATGGTATGGATGGCGATTCCCTTTTAATAAATGAAAAGCGGCAATCGACGCCAATACAAACGCCGAAGTCATGTACGCTGTCGTTAATACGTGTGCCACTTTCGTTGGCATCGCTGGCGTGAACATTGCGACAAGCGGCTGAATATTCGTAATCATACCGTTTTTCAACTCAAATCCTTGCGGTGTATTCATGAACGCGTTGACGATCGTAATAAAGAGCGCGGAGGCCGATGAACCGATCGCTACCGGAATTAACAATAAAAAGTGCTTCTTTGGATCGTTAAACCGATCCCACGTATATAAATAAATTCCTAAAAAAATTGCCTCGAAAAAGAACGCGAACGTTTCCATAAACAACGGAAGGCTAATCACTTGCCCTGCCAAATTCATAAAATTTGGCCATAATAATGATAACTGCAATCCGATCGCTGTCCCTGTCACTACCCCGACCGCTACCGTAATAACAAATCCACGCGTCCACCGTCGCGCTAATAAAATGTAATGCTCGTCGTTTTTACGAATTCCTACCCATTGTGCAATCGCAATCATAAGCGGGACGCCAACGCCGATCGTTGCGTAAATAATGTGAAACGTCAGCGTCAACTCTGTCAATATTCGGCTAAACAACACCGGATCATACATATCACTTCCTCCTTCACGAAAACAATCTTCCTATTATTGATAACAACATAATCGACGCGACGACAAAACTAAGCGCCACTAACCGCTTTTCGTGCGTTTTCCACATACGATAACCCCTTTCTCCCGTTATCCCTATGCATATAGGGAGAATACTACAAATCTTTCCCTCTTTAATAGTATGCTCGAAACTTTTTGTGATTTTTTTCACATGTATGATTACACAGTAACGAAAAGCATAAAAACTTGCAATGGCAAAACCGTGACGAATTTTTGTCGATTTTATGTCACTGTCCTATAAAAGGACAGCGAAAAAATAAACACCAAACATACAAAGGACAACTAGCATAAGAGCGGATAGAAATAAAATAAGTGGTCGAGAAGTGCGGAATGTTTGTTCGTTAATTTGTTTTGCTTTTTGAAAATATCCGACGGTAGAAAAAATAATCGTACTTATCCCCGCCAGAACAGAAAGCGCTCCAATCTCTCTTACAGCAGCATTAGACAACGATTGAACCGATGATTTGATATGTAAATTAATAATTAAAAACCCGATACCTGTAATCGCAATCGCTGTCCGAATCCATGCCAAATACGTACGCTCGTTCGCAAGATGTTGTTGAATATATTTCGAGTCTTCCGTCACCTGCTTTTGCTTCTCCATTACACTTCCTCCTTCCAACAACATCATATCACTTTTCCTTTTCAAGCGAAAAAATTTATCGCCTCTTATTGACAGAATATTTTTTATTGTTATAATGTTTAACATAAAATGTTAGAAAATCTAACAAAAGAACGGGTGAAAGGAAAATGAAAAAAATCGAGGCGATTATCCGACCAGAAAAATTAACGGAGACGATTAAAGGACTAAAGCAAATCGGCGTGACTGGTTTTACAGTATCGCAAGTCGTCGGCAGAGGAAAACAAAAAGATACGCAAGGAGTGTACCGTGGAAAAAACTACAAAGTGACGTTACATCCGAAAGTGAAGCTCGAAATCATCCTCTCCGATTACATGGTAGAGCGAACGATTCGAACGATTGTCACTGCCGCGCAAACAGGCGAAGAAGGGGACGGAAAAATTTTCGTTTATCCGATTTTAGAAGCCTATAACATTCGCACCGGAACGCTTGATTACGATATTGACGATTTAGCCAACCAACAGGAGGGACGCTCATGATCACATATATTAACACAATTTGGGTTGTGCTCGCAGCAGCGATGGTGTTATTTATGGAAGGCGGGTTTAGCCTATTGGAAGCAGGGCTCGTCCGAACAAAAAACGCAGTAAACGTGACGATGAAAATTTTTGTTGATTTAACGATTGGCGCACTCGCTTTTTGGCTTATCGGGTTTGGTGTCATGTTTGGGAAAGATATCTTTGGGTTTATCGGCACTAATTTGTTTGGAGCGCCAGAACATATTTCCCTTTCCCTCAAACTGCCGAGCGCTGCTTTTGTTTTATTCCAAATCGGATTTGCGGTCGCCTGCATTTCGATTATTTCTGGCGCTGTGGCAGAGCGCATGAGTTTTAAAGCATATATCGTGACCGCTGCGCTCATCTGCACCATCGTCTACCCGTTGTCCGGCCACTGGATTTGGAATAGCGATGGATGGTTAGCGAAATTAGGCATGAAAGATTTTGCTGGCTCTGCAGCCATTCATGCGGTCGGTGGCTTCGCTGCTTTCGCGATGGCTAAGTTGCTAGGTCCCCGCAAAGGTCGGTTCAATTCTGACGGCAGTGTCAACGTCTTTGCGCCAAGCAACATTCCGCTTGCATCTGCCGGGGCATTTATTTTATGGTTCGGCTGGTTCGCCTTTAACGCTGGGAGTACGTTAGACGCCGCAAATACGTCGCTTGCTTCCATTGCGCTTAATACGATGTTAGCTGGAGCAAGCGGTGGAACAACTGCGCTCTTTTTAACGATGAAAAAATTCGGCAAAGCCGACCCAAGTATGACGATTAACGGTGTGTTGTCAGGGCTCGTCGCCATTACAGCGGGCTGCGCGTTCGTTTCGCAATGGAGCGCTATTGTCATTGGAGCGATGAGCGGAATCATCGTCATTTACGCGACGCTACTGGTTGATTCGGTCAAGGTGGACGATCCGGTTGGGGCGGTAGCCGTGCACGGGTTTAATGGCGTATTTGGCACAATTGCAGTTGGGTTATTTGATACAACGGAAGGGCTTTTGACCACCGGCCATGTTTCGCTCTTCCTTGTTCAGCTATTAGGAGCAGCGGTTGTCATCGTTTGGGGAGTGGTCGGGGGGACATTGATGGCGAAAGTTTGCGAAAAAACAGTTGGATTGCGAGCAACAGAACGCGAGGAAGAAGAAGGGTTGGATATGGCTTATCATGGGATTCCAGCCTACAATGAACTAGAGCGTTTTACCGATCTTCCTACCGGCTTATATGACTTTGAAGAAACGACTGGTATCGTCGTCGCTCCGGCAGGGAATAAAAAAGCGCTCGGCTAAAAGAAGGGGCCCTTTAAAAGGCCCCTTTATATATACTTCCGATGCACCGTTTTTCCGTCATACGTAAACAACACCGGTTTATTTTCCATCATTGTTTCCATATGCACCGTACGCCCCCATAGCTGATAAATATACGGAAGCACTTTTTCTAAATATTTAATGTCGAGTTCAATCCCTTCATACCAATGTTTTAAATAAAGCTCCCCGTTTCGCATATAATCGCCGTCGTTTACTGTAATATATGGGAATCCACCGTTGACACGCATGCTTACTAGCTGATCGCGCACATTTTCCCAATTTTTATCGACAATTTTATAGTCTTTCCCTTGCTTTTGAAACAAATACATATCTTCACGCATCACAAGTTCTTTCGTTAAATAGTTACGAAGGAAGGAAATATCCGAATCCAATTCACGTACCTCAAAAATTTTTTCTCTTCCTGACCCTAGTTTCACTCCTCTTCGTTTCATCTCTTCTGTCGGATTGTTCCACCGCTCTTCAATGTCTTCAAAAATTTTTAGCCCTAGATAATATGGATTAATGCTCGTTCGTGACGGTTGCACAACCCCTGCATTCAATTTAGCGAACTCAATCGCCTCATCGCTCGTTAAATCCATCTCTCGCAAAATGCGCTGATGCCAATACGACGCCCAGCCTTCGTTCATAATTTTTGTTTCAAGTTGCGGCCAAAAATACAGCATTTCTTCGCGCATCATCGTCATAATATCCCGCTGCCAATCATCGAGTTCACGGCTATATTCCTCAATAAACAAAAGAACATCTTTTTCCGGCTGCGGCGGAAACTTCCTGCGTTTTTTGCGCTGTTGCTTTTGCTGTTTGTTCTTTTTATCCAGTAACCATAAATCGTCATACGGACTTGGTTTCGCTTGTTCTTCTTCCTCATACACTTCCGTATCCTCAAGCGTCCACGATAGCTTCGGTCGTAAAAGCGACGGGTCAATATGTTCTTGAATCGCTAAAACGGCATCTAAAAACTTTTCCACTTCCAATTTTCCGTATTGATGCTCGTACTGCTTAATCCGTTCTGCGGTCGCTGCCATACTTTCGACCATATCGCGCTTTGTATTGCTGAAGCGAACGTTATTTTTGAAAAAATCGCTATGTGCCAATACGTGAGCGACAATTAATTTATTTTGAATAAGCGAATTGGAGTCTAACAAAAAAGCGTAGCACGGGTCAGAGTTAATCACTAGTTCATAAATTTTGCTTAGTCCTAAATCGTAATGAAGCTTCATTTTGTAAAACTGTTTGCCGAAACTCCAATGAGAAAAGCGCGTCGGCATGCCGTATGCTCCAAATGTATAAATAATATCCGCCGGACAAATTTCATAACGCATTGGATAAAAATCTAGTCCAAATCCTTCCGCAATTTCCGTAATTTCCGCAATCGCCCGCTCTAACGCCTTCAACTCCTCCTGTTTCATGCGCATCCCCCCTTTACCTCAATGTATGAACAAGATGGGGAATTGATACGAAAAAAAACACCACAAAAATGTGGTGCTTAATGTTCTTGCAAGCTCGAAACCGCTACCCGTTGTTTATTATTTGGCGTATGTAACGGATGAATTAAAGCAGTGCCGCTTTGTTCATCTACTTGTTCAATATAAATGCGCTCCCCATTGTACGTCACATTCGCCATGACTGGTGACGATGCTATTTCTTGTGCACGTTTTGCATTCATCAGCAACTCCTCCCTCTAGAAATGTTGATATATCAAGGTTTCTTGGCATCTTAGGGGTGCCAAAAAAATATTTTTCGACAAAA
>NZ_JAILZV010000238.1 GCF_023512315.1 Anoxybacillus sp. | reverse complement strand
CGAACCGCTTGCCGACTACGGCAGAAAAGCTAGAAATAGAGCAGTGTCAACTGGTTTTTATTGGTTAATCAACACGCTTGGTAGCATAACTAAAAGGAGGACGCAGTAATGCTAGATCTCAGCAAATATGCGGTGCGAACGGATTTGGCGATTGAAGCGCACGAAATCGCCATCGAAGAGCGGCTACAGCAAAAGAGCCAAACATCATCGCCGATGGAAGGCGTCGTTATTCGCGACCGAGAAATCGACGGGGTGAAATTGTCCTACGTCGAAGTAACGGAAGCAGGGGCAAAATCGATCGGCAAAAAACCAGGAACGTATATTACGATTGAAGCGCAAGGGATTCGCGAGCAAGACACAGAACTGCAAAAAAAAGTCGAACATATTTTTGCGAAAGAGTTTCATTCGTTTTTGCGAAAATTACGCATCGGTCAGGACGCAAGCTGCCTTGTTGTCGGGCTCGGGAACGACCACGTCACTCCGGATGCGCTCGGACCGTTAACGGTTGAAAATTTGTTGATTACGAGGCATTTGTTTCAACTACAGCCGGAAAGCGTCGCCGAAGGATTTCGCCCGGTAAGTGCGATCGCTCCAGGCGTTATGGGGACGACTGGCATTGAAACGAGCGACATTATTCGTGGGGTCGTCGAAAAAACGAAGCCGGACTTTGTCGTCGTCATTGATGCGCTAGCCGCTCGATCGTTGGAGCGAGTCAATGCCACCATTCAAATTTCCGACACGGGCATTCATCCAGGATCAGGGGTCGGAAATAAACGAAAAGAACTAAGCAAAGAGACGCTAGGGATTCCAGTGATTGCGATTGGGGTACCAACAGTAGTAGATGCGGTGTCGATTACGAGCGATACGATAGATTTTTTGTTGAAACATTTTGGGAGAGAAATGAAAGAAGAGAAACGTCCGTCGAACTCCTTAGCCCCGTCTGGCTGGACGTTCGGAAGACGAAAAAAATTAACAGAAGAAGATATGCCAGCGAAAGAAGAGCGTTCCGCGTTTTTAGGAATGATTGGAACGCTTGCCGACGAAGAAAAACGGGCGCTAATTCACGAAGTATTGACGCCGCTTGGCCATAATTTAATGGTGACGCCAAAAGAAGTCGATGTATTTATCGAAGATATGGCGAACTTGCTTGCGAGCGGCTTGAATGCCGCATTGCACGAACAAGTCGATCAAGAAAATATTGGGGCGTACACCCATTAGCGCGGAAAATTTCAGTTCTATCTTTTTAAGCTTGGCCATACTGTTAAATTAGTAGACAAGCTTAGAAAGGGTGAGAACATGAATCGAATCCGCTCTCGGCCATTCGTAACCGTCCATGGGACAAGCATAAAAAAACTAGCGATCATCGCTGTTTTAGGCTGGATGATGATGTTTACGCTTGTTGGGCTGTTGACATCGTTAAAGCCTGAATATCGTTTCTCCTCGTCATCCGTCAACAATGTCGTAAACCATTTTCCTGAGGAGACGTTTGTTCATTTGCTTAGCTTTGAAAACCATTATTTTTTACAAAATTTGCCGAAGGAGCGGCAACACATGAGCTACTCCTCCATATTATTTCGGACGATTACGAGCGTGAACTTAAACGACCCACGCAGTTTTCTTGGAAGGGAATTACCCGGCTTTGCCTTATATGATAGTAAAATTGTGGTTGCGGGAGAAGGTACCGATTATACAAACATGCCATATGAATCGGCGCCGCCGCTTGAGGTGATGCTTGCGGAGCGGGAAGCCTCTTTAGAAAATTTAGAAAAAGCGGACGAAGCACAAGATAAAAAACAAGTGCCGCCACCAACGATGACGACCGGTGGGAAAAAAGTGGTGTATATTTATCACACGCATACGTACGAATCGTATTTGCCCGCGTTAAAAGGAGTAACCGATCCTGATCTTGCGTTTCATAAGACGGTAAACGTAACGAAAGTAGGGGAGCGGTTGGCGGAAGAATTAGAAAAACGGGGGATTGGGGCAGAAGAAAGCTCTGTCGATATTCAAGGGGAATTATCGAGAAAAGGGATGAAGTATTATCAATCGTACGATATGTCGCGAGAGGTCGTCATGGAAGCGATGAAGCAAACGCGTGATTTACAATATTTCATCGACATTCATCGCGATTCGCGTCCAAGAAAATATACGACGGTGACCATTAATGGAACGGATTACGCTCGTGTCGCGTTTATTATCGGTGGAGAAAATCCAAACTATGAAAAAAATTTACAAGTAGCGACGGCTCTTCATCAATTGTTGCAAAAAAAATATCCTGGTTTAAGCCGTGGAGTTATCGAAAAAAAAGGCGAGGAAACGAACGGGAAATTTAATCAAGATTTATCAGGAAATGCGATATTAGTCGAATTTGGCGGCGTAGACAATACGTTTGAAGAGCTGTTTCGCACAGCTGCTGCCGTCGCGGATGTATTCAGCGAGTATTATTGGCAGGCAGAAAAAGCGCAAGCACCTGCCCCTGCGCAAAAGAAGTAAACAAAGAAATCTTGGCTGTGAAGTGCCAAAAATGTGGAGATACCGACATCGGAGGGTAGAGATGAAGTTTACGATGCAGTTTTTTGCCGCTGTTGTCATTCTTTTTTTTGGTGTGTTGCTTGGCATGCAGCAAGCGAACGAAGGGCTGTTAAAGATGAAAGGGTATCACGACCCAGCGTTTCCATCGGTAGTGGATGTTCAGAAAAAGGAAAACGGAGCGGTCGAGGCGACAGTACTAGGAAACAAAGTAACGAGCGAAACGGTAGACGAAAAGGCGAAAAAGCTAGAACAATGGAAAATGTTTAACATGTTTTCTGAACTTGGAAAACGATTAGCAGAAGCGGTTCATCTAGCAGCCGCTAAGCTGCTTTCGTTGCTTAGCACATTCATTGATTGACTCCCCACTAATGATAGAGGGGGGATTTTTTTTGGAAAATGATAAAATCGGGGCTCCAGCTTTTTTTCTACATTGAATATTGCCGGTGGTGTTGTTATAATCAAAGCTAGTGTAGTTTCGGAACAGTAGGAGTGAACGAAATGAATCGTGAAGAAAGACTAAAACGAAGAGAGAAAATCCGTAACTTTTCGATTATCGCGCATATTGACCACGGCA
>NZ_JAILZV010000237.1 GCF_023512315.1 Anoxybacillus sp. | reverse complement strand
TTGTGGCAGCTTGGATGGGGAAAGTCGATATGAGTGCGGTGAAAGAAGCATCGTGGGTGCACTTGCCTCATTTATTTTATTTCGGCACGCCGACGTTTAATATGACGGCAATCTTGACGATGGCGCTAGTTGCCACGGTGAGCTTAATTGAGTCGACCGGTGTCTACTTTGCTTTAAGCGACATTTGCAAGCGACCGCTAACAGACCAAGACTTAGCTAATGGATATCGTGCGGAGGGGCTTGCGATTTTGCTCGGCGGGCTGTTTCAAGCATTTCCGTATACAACCTACTCGCAAAACGTCGGTCTTGTTCAGCTTTCAGGGGTGAAAACGCGCCAAGTTATTTATGTGGCTGGAACGCTCCTCGTTGTGCTTGGACTGATTCCGAAAGTCGCCGCACTGACCACGATCATTCCGGCTCCGGTATTAGGCGGAGCAATGGTCGCGATGTTTGGCATGGTCATTGCCTACGGTATTAAAATGCTAAGCCAAGTTGAGTTTGCCTCTCAAGAAAATTTATTGATTATCGCTTGTTCCGTCGGAATGGGGCTTGGGGTGACAGCTGTTCCGAATCTATTTGCAGATCTTCCGTCAAGCATTCGGATTTTAACTGATAACGGCATTGTCGCAGGCAGTATGGTAGCCATTGTTTTAAATATCATTTTTCATGTCTGGCCGGCGAAAAAACGCAGCCATTCCGCTTCGGCTCTGCAAGAGCAGCAAGTATCATAAAGAATAATGAACAGCGCTATCTCGTATTTAGTAAAAGCGAGATAGTGCTGTTTTGTTTTGGTAACTTGATTCCTCCATATTTATCAACCGCGCCTAATTGTGTATCTTCTAACAGAAGAACAGGAGTGACGGAAGGAAAAAAAGAGCCGCGTACGTGACGGGACGTCCCCACCCAATATATGCATATGTGACCAATATTCCAGCGATTTATCCCTCCTATGCTTAAACCAAATTTCAGAGGGTGAACAATAAGGAATGATCCTCTTTTTTTATTCATATTCCGTTCTCACAAGTCATACATTGATAATGCCATTGAAAAGTTTGGCCGAAAAGGGCGGAAGGAGGAGGCTTGCTTGGAGCAATCATATTTACGTTTTTCACTCGAAGAGTCGATTTGGTTTAAAAGGGGACAGGAAGTGGGAGAGTTTCTTTCGGTTTCGTTAGATCCGGTCATTTCCGTTGATGAATACGAGCATTATATTACGATTCGTGGGGCGCTAGAATTAAGCGGGGAATATCGCATGGCGGACGACGATGGAGAGGAAGCAGATCTTTACGATTTTAGCACACGCCGGTTCGTCCAACGGATTACGACGCGCGAAGATGGCGTGAGTGAGCTATTTCATCGCTTCCCTGTCGACATCACGATTCCGAAAAGCCGGATTTTTCGTTTAGATGATGTATATGTTACCGTTGAATCGTTTGATTACGACTTAGGTGACGACGGTCGGCTTTCCCTTGTAGCCGACATTTCGATTAGCGGCATTTTAGAAGAAGAGGCAGAGGAAGCGTCGTCATGGTTTGAGCCGTTTGAAGCGGTTGCCCGTAAAGAGTGGTACGAACAAGAAGAGACGGAAGAACGAACGGAAGAAGTCGAGCAAACGGACGTTTTTGAAGAAGAGGCCGTTGTTGCACGAACGACCGCCGAGCGGAGTGAAACGAACGAGCTTGAAGAAGTAGTGCCGGAACACGAAGCGAAAGAACGCAGTGAAACTAGTAAGCTTGTTGAAGAAGTAACACATGAACAAGAAGCAAAAGTATCGATCGGAACATCGCCAAAACAAGTAGATGAGCCAGTGGAAGAAAACAAAAAGCCGCGCAAAGAAAACGCGCTTTATTTAACGAGCTTGTTTAAAGAGCAAGGGGAAGACTTTTCACGAGTAAAAATTTGCATCGTCCAACAAGGCGATTCAATGGACAAGATTGCAAAACGGTACGACATTTCGATCCAACAACTATTGCGGGCGAATCATCTCGAACACGAGGCCGATTTATCCGAAGGACAACTGCTCTATATTCCGATTCCTATTAACCAACGCGTCTAAAAGGGTACTCCCACTTTAGCCAATTGTTAAAGTGGGAGATTTTTTATGGAGAGAGAGGTGAATTGATTGCATCGGAGCGATATGGCCATCCTTTCGCATTATCCTTTGCACGTAATGCGAATCGACGACTATGGCAAAGTGAAAAAAGTGCATGCAGCCGAAGGAACGTTTGCACTAAAAAAAATGGATAACGTTCAGCAACTCCACGCCGTTGAGCAAGCGACTTTTTTTTACCAACCGTACATTGTTCCAATCTATTGGACGAAACACGGTGCACGGTTTGTCGTTCAAGATGACGGTTATTATTACATGATGCCATGGATTTCCGCACGAGAGCAGCGGACAACAGAAACGCCCCGTGCTTTTTTCCACGACCTTGCTTTTCTCCATCAAAAGACATTGCGAGAAATCAATGTCGACGAAACGGAACTGAAAAACTACTATGAAACAAAAAAGGCGGTGTGGGAGGAAGAACGAACATTTTTGCAATCATATGTGGAACAATGTGAGCGCGAATGGTATATGTCCCCGTTTCAACTGCAATGCTGTACGTATTTCCATGAAACGATGCAAGCGTATTGGTTTGCGGAAACAAAGCTAGAAACATGGTATGAAAAAATGAAAGAAACAAAAAAATGGCGCATTGCGTTTGTCCATGGAAACGCTCGTTTTTCGCATTACGTCCCGCGCGAACAAGGAGGGCAGTTTTTTAGCTGGGAGCGGGCAAAATGGGCATTTCCGCTTGTCGATGTAGCGGCTGCTTTAGATGAATATGTACGAACGCCGTCGGTAGACGATACGTGGGTCGACGGCTTTCGGGAATATGAAAAAAAACTTTCCCTTCGTGAAGAAGAGCTTGCTTTTTTCTCTAGCCACGTTGCTTCTCCGACGTATTTATACCGAGTCGTTTCTGATTATGCGGAGAAACGGAAAAAAGAACAGACAGAATACCGCGCTGTTTCCGAGCTGCAGCGAGCTTACTGGATAATGAAGCGAACGGAACAACTCCTTATGCGGATGACGACATTAAATCCACTCGAGGTGGAAAGCGACAGCCAATCC
>NZ_JAILZV010000236.1 GCF_023512315.1 Anoxybacillus sp. | reverse complement strand
TTGGGGTATAGCCAAGCGGTAAGGCAACGGACTTTGACTCCGTGATGCGTTGGTTCGAATCCAGCTACCCCAGCCATTAATGAGCCATTAGCTCAGCAGGTAGAGCATCTGACTTTTAATCAGAGGGTCGGAGGTTCGAGTCCTCCATGGCTCACTTGTTTGCGGGTGTGGCGGAATTGGCAGACGCACCAGACTTAGGATCTGGCGCCTCACGGCGTGGGGGTTCAAGTCCCTCCACCCGCATGACGCGGAAGTAGTTCAGTGGTAGAACACCACCTTGCCAAGGTGGGGGTCGCGGGTTCGAGTCCCGTCTTCCGCTCCATGCGTCGCCGGGGTGGCGGAATTGGCAGACGCACAGGACTTAAAATCCTGCGGTAGGTGACTACCGTGCCGGTTCGAGTCCGGCCCTCGGCATCTGCGCTCGTAGCTCAATTGGATAGAGCATCTGACTACGGATCAGAAGGTTAGGGGTTCGAATCCTCTCGAGCGCGCCATTTCGGGAAGTAGCTCAGCTTGGTAGAGCACATGGTTTGGGACCATGGGGTCGCAGGTTCGAATCCTGTCTTCCCGACCATCCCCTGTAGAACATGCAGGTGTAGTTTAGTGGTAAAACCTCAGCCACGAGCAATGCATCGTCGAATAAGCGGCGAGTTGCCTCGACGCATGTTACTTCTTCGAATCAGCTGGTAGAGGAAGAGGCATAGAGAATGCGTAGCAGCAATGAAAATAATAATAGTATATAAAATGCGGGTGTAGTTTAGTGGTAAAACCTCAGCCTTCCAAGCTGATGTCGTGGGTTCGATTCCCATCACCCGCTCCAGACACATACATAGGGGACAACGCAGTGTTTCGTTTCTTCGAGAGAACGAGGCATTGCGTTTTTTATTTTTCCCGAAGATTTAGATGATTTACATTTTTTTCTCCTTGCTTTTTTAGTCGTAGTCACCTATTTTAACGAAAGGAGGGGTTACGATGGATGTCATTCAACTAAAGAAAGAAATTATTGCATATAGCCGGGAGATTGGGATTGATAAAATCGGATTCGCAAGTGCTGATCCGTTTACGGAACTTAAAGAGCGCCTTCTTCAACAACAACAGTTGGGCTACCAATCAGGGTTTGAAGAACCGGATATCGAAAAGCGAACCAATCCTGAACTGCTTTTGTCAGAAGCAAAATCAATTATTGCGATTGCATTAGCGTATCCATCGAAAATGAAAAATGCCCCGCGAAATACAAAGGAAGCGCGCAGGGGAATTTTTTGCCGTGCTTCCTGGGGAGAAGATTATCATCACATTTTGCGACAGCGATTAAAAATGTTAGAGGATTTTATTTTAGCAAAAGTTCCAACTGCACAAGTAAAATCTATGGTGGATACAGGCGAGTTAGCAGATCGGGCAGTAGCGGTGCGGGCAGGAATTGGTTGGAGCGGGAAAAACTGTGCGGTCATTACCCCGGAATTTGGCTCGTACGTTTATTTAGGTGAAATGATTACAACGATTCCATTTCCCTCAGATGTACCTATTGAAGACCGCTGTGGGACATGCACAAAATGTATTGAAGCATGTCCGACTGGCGCCCTCGTTCAAGGAGGACAACTTAATGCGCAACGATGTATTGCGTTTTTGACACAAACGAAAGGGTTTTTGGCTGAGGAGTTTCGTGATAAAATCGGAAATCGGCTATACGGGTGCGACACATGTCAAACGGTGTGTCCAGCAAACAAAGGGAAAGATTTTCATCTTCACCCTGAAATGGAGCCAGATCCGGAAATCGTTAAACCGTTGTTAAAACCGTTACTTCACCTATCGAATCGTGAGTTTAAGGAAAAGTATGGTTCACTTGCTGGGGCGTGGCGTGGGAAAAAGCCGATTCAGCGTAACGCCATTTTGGCGTTAGCACATTTTAAAGATCGGACAGCTATCCCGGATTTAGTGCACTTGCTTCAAGAAGATAGTCGACCTGTTATTCGCGGAACGGCTGCGTGGGCGCTTGGGAAAATAGGGGATAATAGCGTTGCAGCAATATTGGAACAAGCGCTGCGGAGTGAAACAGATGCGGACGTATTACGAGAAATTGAAAAAGGACTACAAATGTTGCATGCACAAGGGAAAAAATAAGGCCTCCACCATATAATGTATAAAAAACGAAACGTGGTGGACAGTGTGAAAAAACAGCTCGAGGCGCTTTTAGAAAAACGGGCACAGCTTTTTGTATCAGCTACAAGAACCCATGAAGACCCCTTGATTGAGAAAAAGAAGCAATTATTGAAAAAACGTGAAGCAGAAATTGTCAAATGCGAACTCAAAGGACAAGTAGTTCGTAAGCAACAAATGGGTGAGAAGCTCTATGTGGACTATATCGTGCATTATCAATTTTTGATTGAACAGCACGGATGGATGTATATAGAGGAGAAAGTGGAACCGCGACAAGCACGCTTTGCACGAGGGCATTTAGTAGAAGAAACACCACTCGAAGTGGTTGCCGCCTCTCAAATGCCTACTCGCTTAGAGCGAGAAGGAAAAAAAGAAACGGCTGTTTATTACACGTATGATCGCATAAAGGCAGTAAAATACGCAGAAACGTGGTGGAATAGTTATCACCCTTCGTTTCCTAAATTTACGGTCGATTGTACGAATTTTGTGTCGCAATGTTTATATGCAGGGGGCATCCCGATGACCGGTTACCCTAACCGTCAGAAAGGGTGGTGGATGAAAAATAAGAGCTGGAGCTACAGTTGGGCGGTTGCCCATGCTTTTCGGTGGTATTTAAGTGGTGAGCATCCGGGGATAAAAACAATAGAAGTATCTACCCCAGACCAACTAATGGCAGGGGATGTCATTTGCTATGATTTTGAAGGAGACGGTCGATTTAATCATTCTACCATTGTTGTGGCAAAAGATAAGCAAGGGATGCCGCTTGTAAATGCCCACACGACCAATAGCCGGATGCGTTATTGGTCGTACGAAGACTCCAGCGCCTATACGCCAAATATTCAATATAAATTTTTTCATATTGTCGACAAACAATAGTATAATAAAGCGGAGAATGATGACAATTTGAGGTGAATAAAGGTGGCTTTGCATGTAGTATTGTATCAACCAGAAATTCCAGCGAATACAGGAAA
>NZ_JAILZV010000235.1 GCF_023512315.1 Anoxybacillus sp. | reverse complement strand
TGAATCATGTCCCGACGATTCGTCGCTGGTCCAATGGTGCAAATGAGATCGATTGCCATCTTTTCATCTCCTCTTTCCGAAACATTTTCCTTTCTATTGGAAATGGGTAAAGTGTACTTATATAGTTTGCCGAAATCGCACGTTTGTTAACCATCATTTTGCCAAAATCGTACGATATAGTACATTGTTTGTCGAAATTCGATTCGAGCAACATGGTTGCTAGATCGGTCGCCTATCATTTTATTGCTTTTCTCCATACATTTTGCACATTTCTTTTTTATGATGATGGTACGATACATGTTGATGGAGGGAAAGCGATGAAGAAAGTATGGTTAGGAACTGTTTTGGCGGGAGTTGTTGCGATTAGTGCAGCTTGCTCCAATACGATGCAAGGACACGATATGTCCAACATGCATGCGAAAAAAGAAACTACTTTCAATAAAGAGAAATTGCCTTTGGCAACCGATACAGAAGTGCTAACTGGAAAAGAGATTCACCTTACTGCAAAGGAAGCGTTATTACCAATCAACGATCAAATCAAACTTCCGGTATACACGTATAATGGTTCTGTACCTGGTGCGCAAATTCGCGTAAAACAAGGCGATCACGTAAAAATTGTCTTTACAAACGAGCTTCCTGAACCAACAGCCATTCATTGGCATGGCTATCCTGTTCCAAATAACCAAGATGGAGTACCGGGTGTCACGATGAACGCCATTCAACCAGGGGAAACGTTTACGTATGAATTTACCGCAACCGTGCCGGGAACGTATTGGTATCATTCCCATCAAAAAAGCGCCGAGCAAGTAGACAAAGGATTATACGGTACATTAATCGTAGAACCGAAAGAGGAAGAAAAAGTCGATCGAGATTACACGCTTGTATTCGATGAATGGATGAGCGACCCGAACGCCGACAGCAATATGAACATGAATATGAGTGGCATGGATCATAGTAATATGGGACATGGAAATAGTTCCGATGGCCAACAAATGGATATGAGTAGCATGGGACATAACATGAATATGTACGATATTTTCACGATTAACGGAAAAAGCGGGGCTGCTGTCCAACCGTTAAAAGTGAAAAAAGGCGAAAAAGTGCGACTTCGTCTTGTCAATGCAGGATATATGTCCCACAAGCTTCATTTGCATGGACATGAGTTTAAAATTGTCGCAACAGACGGACAGCCATTAAAAGATCCGCAACCAATCAAAGATGAACTGTTGAATATCGCTCCGGGTGAGCGCTACGACATTGAGTTTATCGCCAATAACCCGGGTGAATGGTTACTAGAATGTCACGGAAATATGAAAGGTACCGATGGAATGAAAGTGAAAATTCAATACGAAGGACAAGCAAACAATACGGACAAAGCGAACGCAAAAGAAAATCTCCCTGTGGTAGATATTACAAAATACGGAAAATATGAGACAGGTCCATTTACGTTAGACCAAAAATATGATGTAGAGTACACGATGGATTTAGGAACCGCCATGGGCAAAAATGGCATGATCTACACGATTAATGGTAAAACGTATCCTGACACAGCGCCTATTAATGTGAAGACAGGAGATTTAGTAAAAGTCAGAATTGTGAACAATTCACCAAAAGATGTACATCCGATGCATTTACACGGACATTTCTTCCAAGTATTAAGCAAAAACGGTAAGCCAGTCACAGGCTCTCCATTGATTAAGGATTCGTTAAATGTAAACCCTGGTGAAGAATATGTCGTCGCGTTTAAAGCAGATAATCCGGGAAATTGGATGCTCCATTGCCATGACTTGCACCATGCTTCAGCGGGAATGGTCACAGAAGTAAAATATACCGATTACAAATCGGACTATACCCCAGATCCGAATAACACAACGAATAAAGGGGAATAACGATTTATCGTAGTAAGTAAAAGAGGCTGAGTTCAAAAGGTTAACACCCTTTTGAGACAGCCTCTTATTTTTTTGTTTTTATTTCCAGTTTATTATTTTTTAGTTAGAAAAAAATAATAATGAATTTAAATCATTGGAGGGATTATATATGACGACAGTTATTAGTTCATCAGTTCAACAATTTCAAACGTGTATTGATGCTTGCAACCAATGTATGCAAGCTTGTGAAGAATGTCTGACTTCATGTTTAAAAGCAGCTGACGTACAGGCTAGAACACATTGTATCAACATTTTAAGGGATTGTGCAGATATTTGTGCCATGGCGGCTCAATGGATGTCTCGCGGAAGCATGTATGCGAAGGAGTTTTGCCAACTTTGCGCGACAGTTTGCGATGCTTGTGCCGCTGAATGTGCAAAATTCCAAGATACACACTGTCAGGAATGTGCCAATTTATGCCGTCAGTGTGCTGAAGAATGCCGTAAAATGTCATCATAATACTATTTGAGGGTGTCTAAAACATGTATTGCTTTTCATCAGCTAACTAAATAATACCTCAAGCCCCGACCTTCAAAAAGGTGGGGGCTATTTGACGTTTACATTCATCTTCGATTTTGGCCTGTTGAAACTGTTCTCGTACACGGGGTAAGTACCGAAGAGCTCCACGTCTTATCCGACAGGTTGCTGTCGTGTACATCGCCATGAAACGGATTGCCATCCTCGTTGCTCATCAAATTTGATGCAAAGTCATCATGGATTCAGGAATTATTGATGATGCTGAGAATGATCTATAGACCTCTCTTGTCTTGGCGCTTGTTCCGGGATTTGTTTGATTTCCGTGACTGTTTGAAATAGCGCTGTTACGACAATAACAATAGATATTATAGAAGAAACGAGATAGATCCATGCGATGGAACGATGATGGTTCCATTTGCTAATTGCTGACCAAGTCATCCAAATGGAAATAATTAAAGACACTGCCATTAAAGAGATTTTTACGGAAGGGGACATTGAAAACAGTCCCGACCCCAGTGTTGTCAGTCCAAGTGCGATCAATAATGTATGCACCCAATGATGAGAAGAAGCAATAATAGCAAATAAAATAGAGCCAATTGCTTTAAAAATACTTTTCTTTTCACCTGAAGGTGTATCAACAGATAGGTTCGCTAGCCTTTTCTCATTTTCCATAATTAACTCCCCCTCGAATGATTTTTCACCTTGACATATTACCGCAGGACTTAAT
>NZ_JAILZV010000234.1 GCF_023512315.1 Anoxybacillus sp. | reverse complement strand
TTATGATCCCAATGAAGAATTTTCAATTTATCCCGCCCACGATTGCAGAACACAAAAAGGCTAGAAGAAAAGGGATCGAGCTGGAATGTTTCTTGGACGATGGCTGCCAACCCGTCGATGGATTTTCGCAAATCCGTACTCCCTCGAGCGAGGTACACATGGGTCACCGTTGCCGCATTCAACATAACGCTTTCAATACCTTCACCACATCGGCAAAAAGCGAAGGATGAAACCCTTGCTTCACCTCGATCGAACATTCGCCGATTTTCACTTGGATGGAATCCTCTTCATGAAACGATGAATCTGCCATCACAACGGATGCCCATTTTGTAGAGGGATTTGGCGTAGCGTTGGAACCTTCGATCCGTTTGAGCCAGTACTTCAGCTGGTGAGCCTTTAACCCATTCCTTTCACACCATTTGGCTTGTGTAAGACCACTTGCTCGGTAGGAGGCAATGCGTTGTTCCCACTCCTGTCGCAATTCGTTTTTGTCCATACCAAAACTCCTTTAATCAAGATTTCTAAAGAAATTATGGCACGGATATAGGGGCAAAACTAGGTGGGAAGAATTTGACGCTTACTTTTAAACCAGCTATTTTTGGGAAAAAATAATCGGCCTTGACACTCCGCCCATAAAATAAACCATTTTAATCGGAAATTTTATGAATTATTTTGACTTAATATCTGCAAAATATAGTTTGATCACGATAATAAAAGGAGGACTTCAAATATGAACAGGAAATTTATAGGAGTAATGTCCCTCTTTTTGATAATATTATTCGGAATGTATGGTGTCGGGACTAAAATTGTCGCCAAATCAAAAATTTATGAAACAGAGTCAACAACTACATTAGTGGTTAATAAAAATGATTTAGAGGACCTTTCAATTTACTTCTTAACGCCTTATATAACCAAAGCAGTACAGGATTATTATGGAAAACCATCTGGAATTCAGTGGTGGAAGCCTAAAATATTAGAGATTAAAAATTTAGAACCCGGGAGTCGTTATAAATTCTTACTCAAAATTCGTGTAGAAACATTTAAAGGGGCTCACAACCCTCCTTACGGAATTGATATAATAACACTTGAAATCGATTTTGACAAAATTCGCATTATTGATTACAAGCACATCGAAGAGAAGATAAAAAAACAAACATAGGGTATTACCTCTTTTATTTTTCCTAAATAATGGACTCACTAATCAGCGAGGAACAGCTGAGCTTATACAGTTACTTTTTCCTGCCCGAGTTCGACAGTGACTAGGCAAATAAATCGCCTCTCAGTCCTTGATGCAGAAGGGCTGAGAGGCGATTAGGTATACTTGTGGCGTGTATCTAGGAGCGAGGATGAATGTCTAGGATCTTCGGGGGAGGCTCTAGTCCTAGAGCCGCAAAGGTTTGCCCTTATTTGGCGGTCAGTTCTGTCCGCTGATAAAGGTCCCCGTATTTCGAAGAAAAATGTCCGAGTGTGAGACGCTGGCATTCCTCTCTTACTTTCGGCCACGATTCGTTGGTCCGAATCTTTATGATGCGAATCAGCAAGAGAGCCAGCCAACTGAGCAGCACATGCGCACGAATGCGGTCTTCCAATGGGTCGCAATTCCAATGTCGATTTCAGTGTACGAAAAGCCAGCTCGATATCCACCAGCTGCTTATATCCCAGCGCGACATCCTCGGCAGACAGTGTGTCATCGGACGTGCGGATAAGATATTTGCCATCATACTTTTCGGCTAAACGTGTGCCTATGGAATTCAGTGTTTTTTCCTAGGTTGACAACCCCAAAATCCTTGATATAACGGGATTTCTGAACTTTTTATTTGCCTAAAATGGCCCTCAAACTGTCGAACTCGGGTCCTGGTTAGTGTAGTAAAAGCAGTTTCAAATTCATATCTCCGAGCAAACAAGAAAAAAGCAGGATGTTACCCTGCTTACTAATCCAATTCCTTGTTTCAGAAGATTTTATTTCATTGAAATGTTGAGAGCTCTGATCATTATTCGTAAATATTATTAATAAGTTACAGTGTAGCTAACAGTTTTTATACCGAATAGATTGGCTTGATTTATATCACTTGAAGTATAACCGAAATAAATATCAAACCATTGTCGAGTTAAACCTCGGGAGCAAAATACATCCCCCATGTCCTCAACTGTAAAATATTGCATAGAAGTTCCAGACGGAGTTTTTAAAACTGTGGAAGTTTTAATAACTGCTCCGAAAGGAAAAATTGTTCCTGAACTCGGACTACCGCAAGTTTTAGGATGTACTGCAGCAGTTTTATATTTTTGAGGGATTGTACCATAATAAGTTAACGAATCTGCTGGTGCAGTATACGCTGTTACATCTTGATTTAAATAAGTGTAGGAGGCTGCACTAGCATAATCAATAAAAAGTGAAGTCAATAGGATCGCTGAAAAAAGACTCGTAACAATCTTAGTTTTAAGCTTTTTAAACATGTTAAACACACCTTTCACAAGAAAATTTGTTAATTAATCATTATTTTATCAGTAAATACTAAGATGTTATCTTGGTAACGAATTTTCCAGTCCTAGCATTGAAGATAATCTTTATAAACCTACCCTTTTTATCCCTACCAACCACTTCAACAGTCGGGTCACTGTTTAACTTTCGCAAAACAAAATGGTATCCTTCGGCCCAACCTTTTCCTGGTAATAGGTTATATTCCTTTTTTGCTTTATCAACAATTTTATCGCTATCAAAATGAATCTTGTTTAAATCTACTATATTTTCATTGTTTACAGGTTCAGTCAATGCTAATTTTTCTACTACTTTTTGATTATGAATTGTATATAACATTTGATCATCTGTACCTGGTTTAGCTAGAATTACATTCCAATATCTTCTTTTCCCGTGTTCCCCTTTACTTTTACTTTCTTTTTCCTTATCGTCAACACTTAATACATAATAGATTTCTGCATCTTTACTCCACTCCTCTCTAGCTTTTTCCTTTGCAAACTTACAGGCTTCTAAAAGTGAAAATTCTTTTGAAGAGGCAGAACTGTTGGAATGGTAAGTAAACACAATTGCTAGAATAAATATTGTGAGAACACAATAAATAAGTTTCTTCATCAATTACCTCCCTCTAGAAATGTTGATATATCAAGGTTTCTTGGCATCTTAGGGGTGCCAAAAAAATATTTTTCGACAAAACT
>NZ_JAILZV010000233.1 GCF_023512315.1 Anoxybacillus sp. | reverse complement strand
CAAGCTTTTTTTATCATTCATTGCGTAAAATCAACAAAAAATCGGGGTACGTCTTTAAAACTTTTGACAGTACCAAGAAAAAATGGGGGATGAGGATATGAAACGCGAAGATTTAATTGCGCTAGAACAGTACAATTTAACCGCAGAAATGGAAAAGTATGCACAACAAACTCCCGAACGAACAGCATTAAAATGGGAAAGCGAGGATGGCCAGACAAAAGAGATTACATATGGCGAGCTAATGAAAAAAGCAAACCAAATTGGAAACGCTTTACTTCGGGCAGGGCTGCAAAAAGGTGACAAAGTGCTCATTATGGTACCGCGCTTGATTGAAGCGTACGAAGTATATTTAGCTTCGTTAAAAGCAGGGCTTGTCGTCATTCCAAGTTCGGAAATGCTGCGGACAAAAGATTTGCAATATCGCATTTCCCACGGGGAAGTAAAGGCTGTCATTGTTTACGAACCGTATGTTGACCAATTTCTTCCGATCGAGAATATGGATGCGATATTAAAATTTGTCATTGGCGACAACGAAGTTGATGGTTGGACAAACTTATTAAAGGCAAGCGAAACAGAAAGCGAAGAATTAACAGCTGCACATACGAATCGTGACGATATGGCGTTTTTATCGTACACATCAGGCACAACCGGCAATCCAAAAGGCGTCGTGCATACGCATGGCTGGGCATATGCGCATTTGCGGACGGCGGCGAAAAACTGGCTTTGCATTGAAGAAGGGGATGTTGTATGGGCGACGGCAGGGCCTGGTTGGCAAAAATGGATTTGGAGTCCGTTTTTGTCGACGCTAGGGTCAGGCGCGACAGGCTTTGTTTACTTTGGTCGATTTGAGCCAGAAAAATATTTGCAGCTTTTAAGCAAATACGAAGTAAACGTGCTTTGCTGCACACCGACCGAATATCGGTTAATGGCGAAAGTGCCGACAATCGGAAATTATCAGCTTCCGCATTTGCATAGTGCAGTGTCTGCCGGAGAACCATTAAACCGAGAAGTGATTGACACATTTGAAAAATATTTTAACGTACAAGTTCGCGATGGATATGGACAAACAGAAAATACGCTGCTTGTTGGTGTGTTGAAAGGAATGGAAATTAAGCCAGGTTCGATGGGAAAACCAACGCCAGGAAACCGCGTCGAAATTATTAATGAGAACGGCGAGCCGTGTGCGGTTGGCGAAGTGGGCGACATTGCCGTGCATGTGGAAACCCCAGCTTTATTTAAGCACTACTACAAAGACCCTGAACGGACAGCGATGCAATTCCGCGGCGATTATTATATTACAGGGGACAAAGCGAAAAAAGACGAAGACGGCTATTTCTGGTTTGAAGGACGTGGAGACGATATTATTATTAGCGCCGGTTATACGATCGGCCCGTTCGAAGTCGAAGATGCGCTTGTCAAACATCCAGCGGTCAAAGAATGCGCTGTCGTCGCAAGCCCAGACGAGGTGCGCGGCCATGTCGTCAAAGCGTTCATCGTGCTTCGCGAAGGCGTCGATCCGACTGACCCGTCGCTCATCCCAGCGTTGCAAGAACACGTCAAACAATTAACAGCGCCATACAAATATCCACGCAAAATCGAGTTTGTCGACGAATTACCAAAAACGACATCCGGAAAAATTCGTCGTGTCGAATTACGTGAGCGGGAGATGCGGCTTGCGCAACAAAAATAAACAAAGTGGCAGGATGTCCCGAGTACATAGAGGGACATCCTTTCTCTTTTCTTACAAAAACGTCCGCTTGACTTTTTCCCAGAACGAGTTGTCTTTTAGGCGCACGGTTTTGATGACGCGGTCGCTTAACGCGATATCGATTTTTTCGATATGACGGATGCTTAGTGCTTCATTGTCCATACCGATGAGTGGATAGTGGTTGCCTTCCGGTGAAATTTTTAGAGTGAGCTTTCGTTTTCCACTCAAAATAAATGACGATCCAAGCGTTCGATACCGGTTGTTGTTTAAAGAAGCAAGCTCGCTCACTTGAATGCACGGAAGCAACGGGTCAACGACTGCACCGTTGACGGATTTATTGTATGCCGTACTTCCGGTTGGTGTAGCAACAATCATTCCGTCGCCGCGAAACGTTTCAAAATGGAGATCATCAATGAATACGTCCATAACAAACGTTTTAATAATCCCTGAACGAATGGAGCATTCGTTTAAGCAAAAAAACGAAGCCGTATGATCAATTGTTACTTCGATAATTGGATAGCGGCGCACTTCAATTTGTTCGCTTGAGGCTGCTTGTACCATATGCTCGGTGTCTTCGATTTGAAAATCACAATAAAACCCGCGCGATGATAATGTAGAAATGCCAGCATATAAGCAATCATCGCGAAATCCTGTCTGTCGTACTGCCTGCAAAAAGGAACCATCATCCCCGATGCTGACGATGACGTTTGCTTTTGTGTGATCGTCCACGACGATAAATCCATGCTCTTTCGCTAGATTTACTAGCGGCTGGACGCGCTTCGTTAGTTCGTCATCATGCTTGTAAAAAAAATACATGCGATTTCGACGTTCTGGCATGGTAAAACCTCCATTGTCATATTTTAGTTAATATGTACTTATGGTAAAATAAATAAATCAACTATAGTTTACCATTTATCATGAAGAAACTGAAATGATTTCAAGGGGGAATCAACATGAATCGAAAGCGCTGGATTGCGCTTGCAGTAGCTATTGCACTATTTATCATTTCTTCGCTCGTCAGCGTCATTTCCTCACTAGTGACAAAAGATGCTGGGAAATGGTCAGAAGAATGGTTAGCGTTAATGGATCAAAGTTTTAGTGAAGAAGTGCTTAAAGACGGGGATCCTTCCAAAAAAATTGTTGTGCTTGAAGTAAATGGCGTTATCCAAGACACGGATGAAGCAAGTTCGCTCTTTTCCACAGAAGGGTATAATCACCGTAACTTTTTGCAAATGATTGAACAAGCAAAAAATGACGACACGGTGAAAGCAATCGTCTTACGCGTCAATTCACCGGGAGGAGGCGTCGTCGAAAGCGCAGAAATCCATGATCAATTAATAAAACTAAAAAAAGAAACGAAAAAGCCGATTTATGTGTCGATGGGTTCAATGGCAGCATCCGGTGGCTACTATATTTCGACCGCGGCCGATAAAATTTTTGCTAGCCCTGATACACTAACAGGCTC
>NZ_JAILZV010000232.1 GCF_023512315.1 Anoxybacillus sp. | reverse complement strand
ATCAATAGTTAGCACAATATTTGAATTCATATCTAAAGGCAAATATGAACGATCTTTCCTGAGCATATTCTCCATCACTTCAATATAAGGTACCTGATGTTCAAACAAAATAAAGGAAGCTCCAAATTTTTTAATGTTTTCTATCATACCTGCATGAT
Source organism: Anoxybacillus sp. (assembly GCF_023512315.1). GTDB lineage: Bacteria > Bacillota > Bacilli > Bacillales > Anoxybacillaceae > Anoxybacteroides. The sequence continues at coordinate 3,097 of NZ_JAILZV010000232.1, read as the reverse complement.
CAGGGTGGAAATGTGTCACGATTAAATATTTAATTTTATCTGGTTTAATGTTATAAGCCTTTAAAGCATCCCTATATTCACGGATGCAACCTGGCCAGCCTGCATCTATTGCAACGTAAAAATCATTTATTTTTACCAGATAGCAATTTACATGTTTTATGGAGATACAATAAATCTCCATCGTTTTACCCCCTCTTTCGACTCTTGATCGTTACAACCTGCCGCTATTTAGCCTTGATACCTATTATTACAGTTGCGGGAGGAAATATTAATTTCGTTTTGAATCGACTTATACCTGTTATTCCATTTTCTTTGAAAACATTCATATATTCATCAATATGTTGAAAATCAATGATGCACAACTTCCCCCCTGGTTTTAACACGCGGATAATCTCCAGCAATGCTTTTTTACGTTCTAGGCTATCATAAATATTGTGAATAGCGAAACTTGACAATACGATATCAAAGGAACTGTTTTCAAATGGTATTTTTCTCATATCAGCAGTCTCGATATAAACCTTATCATCGACACCTTCTGATTTGGCATTCTGAATGGTATTTTCCATACTATTTCCTGAAAGATCTTCACTTTGCCAAATGTCTATCCCTACAGCTTTTCCATTCATCAATCTTTTTGCTGCACCGATTAAATACAGTCCCTTGCCACAGCCAACATCCAGTATATGTTCGTCGCCTTTAATATTCACCATATCTAAAATACGTTCACGTTCTCTTATTTTTCCAATTTTGCTGCTCAAGATCATCATGATGGCTGTAACTACCAAGCTAATCCCTACAATTAATACCCAGCCGGTGAGAGCTAGCAATATCATTTTTGGTTTATCAACAAAGCTAAATATCGCTATCGATGTTACAATGCACAGCATTCCTATGAAAAGAAGATTTCTTATTACATTGGGAGCGTCAATGCCGTAATTAGCTTTTTGTTTCATTTGATTTCCTCCTTCTTCTTGGATCTTGTTCATTTCATACTTTCTCGAACATTTCCGCTGCAACCGACGGAAACGCTTCCCTAATCGCTTTAATCGTTTTGATTTAGTTATATTGTACCATTTGAACAAGCAGCGAAACATTTCACACCAACATCAATGCCCAATGATTCAATTAAACAACGTTTCCGTTTGGAGAATCCACTTCAAAACTAATGCCCCCCGTCGAATAAATGGGATTGACATTGCAGCAGAAATTATGCAAACAGCAGTGTTAAAGTGCATAAGGAAGCTAGAAGCCATACCGTTACAACAAGCAAACACCACGCGTATCCACGTACTGTATTTCGCTTAGTCATAAAACGAATGCCCCTTTCAATCCCGCTCGTTCACTTTCAATATTACCACATTTTTCTTAACAATGCAGCGGCGACTGGATTGTCGTGGCGAATGTACTCGCGCCAGTTTTGTTTACGTAATTAAATAGTAAGAAAGCGGAATTCGACAAAAGCGATGATGTCCCTGTTTTGGAAATGGAAAAGCAGAGGGAAAAACTATCACACCCTGCTTTTGCAAATTTCCACATGCTTCGGGGCGTGGCGGTGGATCGTATCATGACTTCTTGAAATATGGTATAATGTGTATAAAACCTCAACTAAGGTGGGATACAAATGAGAACTAACAAAAAAGGGAACCGTGGCGCCTATCATATAACAACTGGAACAGCAAAACGACCAATTTTAAAGAGAATCGTGCGTCAGAACCGTCATCATTACCGAATCGAAGTGCCTGTTCTAACAGAAGGGCAAATGAAGGAGGTCATTCAAGTGCGACCTGAAAAGAAAAAACTAACCAAAGAAGAAAAAAAAGCGTTACACAAACGTCTAGCTGGTAGTGGAAAGTTATTTAGCAAAGAAGGCGTGTTGGAATCATTGAGAATTGCAAACAGGGAAGAGTGGGAGGATTAAGCAGTGTCAACAAAAATACTAATTGATACAAATATATATGCGGCACATGAAATGGGTTACCCTGATGCAGTGGAGTTCATTGAACAGCTAATTGAAGATGAGGCAGAGATTATTATGACTACCTTGATTGAGATGGAAATCATGTCTCATTTCGAAATCGAAACAGATCCTGACATAAGAGAAAATAGAAAAGGATATATTCAACTGGCTGATCAAATTTATGACATCACTAGAGAACATACAGAGCTAGCAGCTGACATAAGAAGGAAAGCAAGAGCCGATCGTACACGCAAAAAGAGTATTAAAGCACCAGACGCTCTTGTTGCAGCTGCAGCTCTTATACATAATGCCATATTAGTTAGTAATAATGATAAAGACTTTCGTTGGATTCGAGAGAACTATACTTATAAAGATCGAAAGTTAAATTATGTAAATCCCATAATAGATAAGAAAGCTTACGGCGAATTTGTCAAAGCCTCTATCGAAAGCAGAGGGGGTTAGAAAGAACGTTAGCATTTTTATTCGAACATATTACCCTTTACGTATTATACGACACCCCAGTTAACGACATTCGTGACCTCATCACCAAAATATTTTCAAAATACTCCTTCCGCAACAAGATATTTCCCAACCCGCTTGCTGCAATGTGAAAACGCAAAATACACTTTTTCGATAGCGAGAACAAAAACAGCCAAACCTAATCGTATAGCAGGCGTCCCTAAAGGAACAATTTGGATTTCAAAATGTGAAGGCACATTTCCTCCAATAAAAAATCGCGGAAAAGTACACATACAAAAACAGAGAGCTGCGCTATGACTCTCTGCTTCTACAAATCTCGACATGCTTCGGGGCGTGGCAGACCATATTATAATATGTAAGCATTCCCGTGAGCAGGGTATATTGTTTTTGCTCCTTTCCGTTTCAAATCACGCCAGCTTTGCTTGCTTTTATCATCATCTTCCATTACTAAATCTGGAGAATATAAGTCACCAATGAAAGTAGTCCCATCTTGAAACACCACTGAAATACTATCATCCGAATGTCCAGGTGTTTTTATTGCCTGAGCGAGAATATTGTTTTCTTTGAAAAATGACTCTGCTTCATCAATAGTTAGCACAATATTTGAATTCATATCTAAAGGCAAATATGAACGATCTTTCCTGAGCATATTCTCCATCA
>NZ_JAILZV010000231.1 GCF_023512315.1 Anoxybacillus sp. | reverse complement strand
GCGGAATGGCTGGCGCAAGGAAGCATTGCGATTCCGAAACTGCTGTTGTATCATTATAAACGTTTAGGCTTAACGGAAATCGAGTTCATGGTGCTGTTACAGTTGCATTCGTTTCTTGAGGAAGGGATTTCTTTCCCGACCCCTGCGCAGATGGCGGAACGAATGACGTTGTCGCCAGCGCAATGTATGGAAACGTTGCGCAAGCTCGTCCAAAAAGGATTTTTAGCGATTGAGGAACAAGTCGATGAAGTGCGAAGCGAAACGTATTCATTAAAGCCGCTTTGGGAAAAGCTCGTCTATTACTTATTCCTCCAATCGGCAAACGACGCCCGCGCTAGTCGGCAAGAAGAGGAACAAAGCTTGTATACGATGTTTGAGCAAGAGTTTGGCCGTCCGCTTTCCCCGTTTGAGTGTGAAACGTTAACGATGTGGATCGACCAAGATGCGCACGATCCTGCCATTATTAAAGCGGCGCTTCGCGAAGCGGTGTTGTCTGGAAAACTAAACTTCCGCTACATTGACCGCATTTTATTTGAATGGAAAAAGAACGGGGTGCAAACGATCGAACAGGCGAAAGATTACGGGAAAAAATTTCGCAAACATCAACGGACATCGACACAAGAAGAGTTTAAACAGACGGTGACGTTTTACAATTGGTTAGAGTCGTAAACGAGAGAGGCGGTCTCTCGTTTTTGTTTGGAAGAAAGGGGGATTAATTTGTTAACTCGCCAGCAAATTCGCTATTGCTTAGATAAAATGGGAGAAATGTTTCCGAACGCGCACTGTGAGTTGGTGCATCGCAATCCGTTTGAACTGTTAATTGCCGTTGTGTTATCGGCACAATGTACCGATGCGCTTGTCAATAAAGTGACGAAACAGCTGTTTGAAAAATATCAAACGCCAGAAGACTATATATCTGTTTCGCTGGAAGAACTGCAGCAAGACATTCGCTCGATCGGGCTATACCGAAATAAGGCGAAAAACATTCAAAAGCTATGTGCGTTGTTAATTGAAAAATACAATGGACAAGTGCCGACCGACCGCGATGAGTTGATGAACTTGCCAGGCGTTGGTCGCAAAACCGCCAACGTCGTCGTATCGGTCGCGTTTGGCGTGCCGGCAATTGCCGTCGATACGCACGTCGAGCGGGTGAGCAAACGGCTTGGTTTTTGCCGTTGGAAAGATTCCGTACTTGAAGTAGAGGAAACACTTATGCGCAAAATTCCGAAAGAAGAATGGTCGATAACGCATCATCGGATGATTTTTTTCGGGCGCTACCACTGTAAAGCGCAAGCGCCAAAGTGCGGCGATTGCCCGCTTTTAGAAATATGCCGCGAAGGAAAAAAACGGCGAAAGCGAGGGGAAAGCGTTGCAAGTGCCAAATGAATTCGTTCATCCGCTTTTTTTTCGCGCAGGGGATAACGTGCCAACAAGTGACGCCCCATTTCCTGAAGCGATGAAACATGTGTATTTTTACTATGACCTCACCGGCATTCAAGCGCCATGGGCAGAAATTGAATCGCTCGCTGCTGTCTTTACGCTTTGGCACGAAGAACGAGACCGATTAGAAAGCTGCTTTGCAAAACGAGACCGTGCGAGCGCAAGAGAGCCGATGATTCGAGGCTTGTCGTATTTGCTCGTTTGCCTGCATTGGCTGAACGGGAAACGAGTGGCGAATGTACGGGAGTGGGAAAAAGAAATGGACGCCTTGGCGTTGAAGCCAGTCAACGCCATCGAACGGCTGCAATTTATTTTTGCCCGTCCCGACTTATATCATTCATTCATTCAGCTGAATGAACTGTTTCACGAAACAGAGAAGCTTTATTATAAAACGTTAGCTGCGAGCAAAAAAGGGATGTCTCCGCGTTGAGACATCCCTTTTCATTATTGGTTAAGCAACTCATTGGTGGACGGAAGCGAGTTTTTTCCGACGCGGTTGGTTGTATTTCCGGTCGAATTGTTTCCGTTATTTTGTGTTGGTGGGGTTGTCGGATTCGTCGGTGGAGGGTTCGTTCCGTCCCCGCTATTATTTTGTCCACCGTTCGGATTATTTCCCCCATTATTTGTATTGTCGCTACCGCTTTCCCCATTGTTATTTCCATTATTGTCGCTTCCGTTTCCATTGTTCGTGCCGTTATTGTTGCCGTTTTGCTCCTCTGGCGGTGTGGTCTGTTGCTGGTCACCTGGCACTTGAACGGTCACGGTCGCTGGCTGCTCGCTTTTTGTTTGTCCGTCTTTGCTTACCGTATAGACGTCAAACGTATAGACAGCGCCTTTCGTTGGATGGTTAATCGTTAGCGATAAGCCTGTGGCTGGAAGCACCGCTGATTCGCCTTTGTCGTTTTTCGCCTGCACTTCAAATGCCACATTTGCAAGGTCGCCGTCATATTGCCAAGTGAGCGAAATCGCGTCCGTTTTCGAATCGTACGTTGCCTGTACGTTCGTTGGGGCAAGCGGTTTGTCGTCTGTTGCTGTTTCGGTCGGCTCGCTTCCTCTCACGAAGCATTCGTACACGATTTCCTCTTTCGGTGTAAATGGCCCAGCTAATTGCGGCGGATTGGAGCCTTTTTTCACCGGCAACTTCACGACGCTTTTCGGCATTGGAAAGTCCTCGCTGTCATGATCGACGTGCGAGATAACTTTTTTGAACAAGAGGCGCGGGATTTTTTGTTCATAGACCGATAAGTTTGCTGTCCCGCTTTTTTTGCTAAACCCAGTCCAGACGGCCGCGGTGTAGTTTGGCGTATAGCCGACAAACCAGCTGTCTGGCACGGCATCATCCGGCAAGCCATAATGGCGGGCGACGTCTTCGGAATAGTTGGTCGTTCCTGTTTTCCCTGCAACATGCAAGCCTGGCACGTTGGCAAGCGTTCCTGTCCCAGATTGCACGACCGTTTTTAACATATCGGTAATCATATATGCCGTATAGTCTTTCATCGCTACTTTCGGTTTTGGGGTTAAGTCCATTTCGGTATTGTCTGGAAAGACGATTTTCGTGACGGCGTGCGGTTTAATATAGACGCCGTTATTTCCGAACGCGCTATACGCTCCTGCCATTTGTAGCGGAGATACCCCTCTTTCTAGCCCACCGATTGCGTACGATTCGTAAATGCTGTCAAAGCCCATGCCGAGCTTGTTCGCAAATTGTCTCGCCCGCTCTTTTCCGACTGCTTGTAACGCTTTTAGCGCTGGAATGTTGCGCGATTTCGCAAGCGCCATCCGCATCGTCATCGCACCTTCATACTTGCCGTTCCAGTTTTTAAT
>NZ_JAILZV010000230.1 GCF_023512315.1 Anoxybacillus sp. | reverse complement strand
ACCATTGACGGGGAAGACGCAAAAGACTTAGACGATGCGGTGACTGTGACAAAATTAGAAAACGGAAACTATAAGCTCGGCGTTCATATTGCCGACGTAAGCCATTACGTGACGGAAGGTTCGCCGATCGACCGAGAAGCGTATGAGCGCGGAACGAGCGTTTATTTAGTCGACCGGGTTATTCCGATGATTCCGCACCGGTTATCCAATGGCATTTGCTCGCTCAACCCGAAAGTCGATCGGTTAACGTTATCGTGCGAAATGGAAATTAACGACCGCGGCGAAGTGGTCAGTCATGAAATTTTCCAAAGCGTCATTCGCACGACCGAACGAATGACGTATTCCGATGTCAACCGCATTCTCGTTGATCACGATGAGGCACTACGAGAAAAATATGCCCCGCTTGTGCCGATGTTTGAGGTAATGGCAGAGTTAGCCGATATTTTACGCAACAAACGCATGAAGCGTGGTGCCATTGATTTTGACTTTAAAGAAGCGAAAGTACTCGTTGATGAAAATGGAAAACCGTATGACGTCGTGTTGCGTGAACGTTCTGTTGCCGAACGATTAATTGAAGAGTTTATGCTAGCAGCGAACGAAACGATTGCAGAACATTTCCATTGGATGAACGTGCCGTTTATTTATCGTGTGCATGAAGACCCAAAACCGGAAAAATTACAGCGGTTTTTAGAATTTATTACGAACTTCGGCTATATTGTCAAAGGAACGGGAAATCAAATTCACCCGCGCGCCTTGCAAGAAGTGCTAGAGGCGGTACGTGGTGAGCCGGAAGAAATGGTCGTATCGACTGTTATGCTTCGGTCGATGAAACAAGCTCGTTACGACGCCGAAAGCCTCGGGCACTACGGATTATCAACCGAATTTTATACACATTTCACGTCGCCGATTCGTCGCTATCCAGACTTAATCGTCCATCGCCTTATTCGCACATACTTAATTAACGGACAAATCGATGAACAAACGCAACAAAAATGGGCGGAAAAGCTTCCAGAAATTGCGGAACATACGTCGAATATGGAACGCCGTGCGGTCGAGGCAGAGCGCGAGACAGATGACTTGAAGAAAACCGAATTTATGGAAGATAAAATCGGCATGGAATTTGACGGCATTATTAGTTCGGTGACGAATTTCGGGCTGTTTGTTGAACTGCCAAATACGGTCGAAGGGCTCGTGCACGTTAGCTATTTAACGGACGATTACTATCATTACGATGAACAGCATTACGCGATGATCGGTGAGCGAACGGGGAAAGTATATCGCATCGGTGACGAAATTACGGTGCGCGTCATTAACGTCAATAAAGAGGAACGCATCGTCGACTTTGAAATTGTTGGCATGAAAGGACGGAGAAACAAACAGCCAAAAGCGGCGCCTGTCGTTATTGAAGGAAAGCGGAAAAAGAAAAAAAGCGACGAAAAAGGGGCAGCGAAAAAAGAGAAAAAAAAGCAAAAGTTTTACGAAGATATTCCAAAAATGAAAAAGAAGAAAAAGAAAAAACGATAAGGAAAGCCTCCACCGATGAGGCTTTTCCTTTCCTCTCATTTTTGCTAAAATATTCGTTGTCTGAAGGGAGGGAAATCGATGCCAAAAGGGGAAGGGAAGCTCATTGCCCAAAATAAAAAAGCGCATCACGATTATTTCATTGAAGAAACGTACGAAGCAGGACTAGTGCTGCAAGGAACGGAAATTAAGTCGATTCGCGCAGGCAAAGTGAACTTAAAAGATTCATTTGCGAAAGTGGAAAAAGGTGAAGTATTTTTGCATAATATGCATATTAGTCCGTACGAACAAGGCAACCGTTACAACCACGATCCGTTGCGGACGCGCAAATTATTGCTTCATCGCCGCGAAATTAGCAAGCTCATCGGCTATACAAAAGAACAAGGCTATACGCTCGTGCCGCTCAAGCTATACATTAAAGACGGTTTTGCGAAATTGTTGCTAGGAGTCGGAAAAGGGAAGAAAAAGTACGACAAGCGCGAAGATATGAAAAAGAAAGAAGCGCAGCGTGAAGTCGAACGCGCTTTCCGCGAACGGCAGAAATAAACCCAGTATGTTACAATTGCAAAGCACATGAAATGTGATATAATAAAAAGTGTCAGCCAGTTGTAGAAGCTTAAGCTATTTCGTACGTTTCTTTACGGGGACGTTACGGATTCGACAGGGGTAGATCGAGCTTAAGCTGCGGGCCGAGGGGATCGTCCTCGTCAAAACGTCACTTAAAGATAACTGGCAAAGAAAACTACGCTTTAGCTGCTTAATTAATGCGGCTAGCTCCTACCGCCATCGCCCATGTGGCGGCCTAGGGGTTCATAACAAGTGGGCTACGCCCAAGTCCGCCGTCTGAGGACGAGGGAAGAGATGAATCAGACTAGCTGCTCGGAGGCCTGTCGGTAGGCGGAAGAAGCGGCGAAAGTAAAATATACCGACTACGCTCGTAGACGCTTAAGTGGCGATATCTCTGGACGTGGGTTCGACTCCCACCGTCTCCATACTTAGTAAAGAGGAAAACGACTGCGTTGGCGGTCGTTTTTTATTTTGGGTATGTTTCTACATTTTATAACTTTTATATACGAAAAACTAATTGACAAAGATTATCAATATCGATTATTATGTTATTTGTAAATGATAATGATAATCATTAGAAAGGAGAAAGGGAAATGAGGAAATTATTTTCTTATGTCCTGTCTTTATGTTTGCTTGTCGGATTGTTTGTTTTCAACGGCGGAACGGCTGAAGCATCGACCGGGCTAACTATTAAAGATTTAGCCGGGCGAACAGTGACGTTTGATCGTACACCCGAGCGTGTTGTTGTATTAAGTCCGGGGGATTTACATACGCTTCAAGCGCTTGGTGTAAAAGTCGTAGGGCGACCGACTTCTGCTACACCTGTGGATGCAAGTTTACAATCTGTTCCGCAAGTGGGAAACATTCATCAACCAAACTTCGAAAAAATCGTTAGTTTACAGCCGGATGTAGTGATTGCAGGGGCATCTTTTTTAGGGCATATTCAAAAAGCGCAATCATTGGGATTGAAAGTCGTTATCACTTCTGGCAGCTCCGTGGATGATATTAAGTCGTCTATTACGCTACTAGGAAAATTGTTTAACAAAACACAAAAAGCGAAAGTGTTAGTTGGAAAGATTGATAGTAAAGTAAAAAAATATAGTAAAACGAAAACAAAAGTGCGTGAGGTTATTTTATTCGGGTCAGGTGCTATTTCCCTCGTGGCTGTACCTACTTGA
>NZ_JAILZV010000229.1 GCF_023512315.1 Anoxybacillus sp. | reverse complement strand
CCGCCATACGTCCAATATTGGACGGACGATAAATCGTATTCGTGAAGTCGTGGATGTTTTGCGGTGAGTAAATAGGCGACTGGTGCTCCGAAAAAGTGGGTAACTTTATGTTTCGTGATTAGCTGTAACAATGCTTCTGGAGAAAACGTTGGTGATAACACATGGGTGGCTCCGACGTACATACCGCCGACAAAAAATAAATGAAGCGGCGCGGAATGACTAAGCGGCATCATATGCAACAGTCGGCTATGCTTATCCATTTTCGTTTCTAGCGCCATCATCGTTGCGACGGCTAAAATGTTGCGATACGTGAACAAAACCCCTTTTGGACGCCCCGTCGTTCCTGACGTATATAAAATCGTCGCTTCGTCATCTTCTTTCAGCGGACAAACGATTGGAGAGGCATCGCCGTTTGCAATCAGTTGCGTTAACGACCGCCAACCTTCTGTTGCTTCCCCTGTTTTCAGCCAGATGACATCCTCTTTACCAACAAGCGAGGCAAGTTCTTGATAAATCCATTCGTGGGCGATGACTGCTTTTGCTTCGCTATGGTCAATAATATATTGCACTTCTTGGGCAGTTAGCCGCGCATTAATTGGTACGATGATCGCTCCAAGGCGCAAGACAGCAAAATAAGCATATACAAATTCTTTCACATTTGGCATATACAATACGACTTTATCGCCTCGTGTGATGCCGAGCGAAGCAAGCGAAGAAGCGAGCCGATTGACCGTATCGTCTACTTCTTGATAAGAAAGCGACACGTCGCCATCAATTAGTGCTATTTTATTCGGAAACTTTCGCGCATTGCGCGCTAACAACTCGGAAATGTTCATTCGACTCCCTCCAGTTTTTGTAATCGTTCGCGAAAATCTGCCAAAATCGCCTCCATTTCTTGTTTTAACTGCATTAAATCCTCAATTCGCTCCGTCACCTCCTTTAACTTTTGTTCGCCGTATGCGATTGTTTTTTCCAGTTGTTTTCGACCAGTGCGATCGTTGTCAAACAAGCTAATCATTTCGTGAATTTCTTCTAACGAAAAACCGAAACGTTTCCCGCGTAAAATGAGCTTTAAGACGGCTCGGTCTTTTTTCGTATATAGCCGCTGGCCCGACTCGGTGCGGATCGGTGAAATGAGCCCACGTTCCTCATAATAGCGAATCGTTCGTGTGCTAATATCAAACTGCTCAGCCAGTTGGGAGATCGTATAATAGTTCATTCTCTTCACCTTTATTTTTAAATTTTCTGAATTTTATTTTAGTTTACGTTTACGTAAAAGTCAACGAAAAAGAGAGGCATTCCACCTCTCATTTATAAGAAACAGCGTTCGCTTCGATCAATGAAATGATTTGTTCCAATGAATATTGATGGTTCACGATGCCTACAACAAATTCAATCGCTTCATGTTGCGGCATTGCAAAACGATACCCGTTATATTTCAAAAACTGCACGAAAGCAACAAAAGCTGTTCTTTTATTCGCGTTGTGAAAACAATGATTTTTCGCTAAAGACTCTAATAGCGCAGCAGCTTTTGCAAACACAGTCGGATACGCATCTTCGCCAAAGGCGCTTTGTTGCGGACGATATACCGCGGACTCTAACAGCGATCGCTCTTTTACCCCTTTTATTTCGTTAGGGGAGTATTTGTCAATAATAAGAAAGTTTATGGCGATCACTTCTTCCACCGTCACGTATCTCATCGCTCAATAAGCCCCTTAATCGTTTCGTCATACTCCTCGAGCGTCTCATTTAATACATCAAAAAAATCTTTGGAAATTCCGTTCGGCAAATCGACTTTATTACTTTTTTTCATCACAATTCGATCGTCTTCTAATTGTAGCTGTATTTCATCACCGTGTTGAAGATCTAGTTTTTGCAAAAACTCGGCTGGAAAAGTAACACCTAATGAATTCCCGATTTTTAACACTTTTCGCTCCGCCTTTAACATTGCTCTCCCTCCCTTTGTTATAACAGTTATAACCATTATATCTCAATGACATAACAAAAGAAACAAAGCCCCACAAAAGAGAGGCATTTTCATCGGCGAAAATAAATTTGTTATAATGGTTAAAAACAATGTTTGGAAAGGTGGGATGACGATATGGCTTTTCCGCAAGAATGGAAACCGTTTACGTATACAGAGTATTTGCAACTTAGCGACTCCGATCGTTACGAAATGATTGATGGGCAGCTTTACGATATGGCACCGGCTCCCACTCCGAAACATCAACAAGTCGTCACGTTACTCAGCGCGGAATTTGTGACGCATTTGCGCGGGGAAACATGCCGTGTATTCGTTTCTCCGATTGATGTTTGCTTTTCTAATGACGAATGGGTTCAGCCAGATATTGTGATCGTCTGCGATTCGAACAAAATTAGCGACGAACGCATTATCGGGGCACCTGATGTCATTGTCGAAGTGCTATCGCCGTCTACCGCAAAAAAAGACCGTTTAATTAAATATAAACGTTACGAACAAGCGGGCGTGCGGGAATATTGGATTGTTGACCCCGTTCATGAGTATGTGGAAGTACATGTGCTAAAAGACGGAGCATACCAGCTTTACGGTACGTATTTTAAAGGAGACGCGATTCCTGTTCAGCTATTCGGACATTTTTCGATTCACGCAGACAATATTTTCCTCTCGCAATGAAAAAGTCTAAGGCTGTTGCCAAACGGCAACAGCCTTGCTTATACGTTCGAATGCTCCCATTGTTTCGCGAGTTCGATAAAGAAAGAAAGTGATTCAGGGTTTGCCATTGAGCCAACGTTCACCGCTTTTTCGAGCGGGAAACCTAATAAAATTTTCCGAATCGGGATTTCCATTTTCTTTCCGTTTAACGTTTTTGGGATTTGGTCGACTTGGTAAATCGCATCCGGAATAAAGCGCGGCGATACGTGCGCTTTAATGGCTTCTTTCACTTGTTGTTTTAATGCGTCATCTAGCTCTACCCCTGGCTGAAGAACGACAAACAGCGGCATAAACGATTTCCTTCCCATCACTTCTAAGTCAATAACCAAACTGTCGAGAATGCCATCGACTGTTTCCACAGCGCGATAAATTTCGCTCGTGCCCATGCGCACGCCCGCGCGGTTAATCGTCGAATCGGAGCGGCCGTAAATGACGCAGCTTCCTTCGGCATCAATTTTAATCCAATCCCCATGTTTCCACACGCCTGGATACGTATCAAAATAGCTTTCGAGATAGCGGCGGTCGTTTTCGTCGTTCCAGAAAAAGAGCGGCATCGACGGCATCGGCTCCGTGATGACTAATTCCCCAACTTCATTGATTAGCGAATGTCCATGTTCATCAAACGCCTGTACGTTTGCCCCAAGCGAACGGCATTG
>NZ_JAILZV010000023.1 GCF_023512315.1 Anoxybacillus sp. | reverse complement strand
TTGCTTGCGAATTTGTTTGTTAAATAGTCGTTTTGTTTATTGTTTTTGCCGACGAAAATTTCCGTGCCGTCGCTTGAGAGGTAGCGCTCAAGTTCAATCGTGCGCGGCTTTTGTTTTTTCTGTTTGGTCGCCTTGGCGCGCAAATAGCCTTGTTCGATTAATTCGTCGCGAATATCGTCAATGTCTTTTGGTGAGGCGGTTTCGAGCTGTTGTAAAAGCGTTTCGAAGTAGACGATTTCTTCTTTTGTGCGCTCGATTTGTTGCTGCACGATGGCGAGCGAGTTTTTCGCTTTTTGATACTTTTGAAAATAGCTTTGCGCGTTTTCCGACGGCGATTTTTGTTTATCAAGCGGAATGGTCATTGTTGCGCCGTTTTCGTCATAGTAGTTTATGACTTCTACCTCGTGCATTCCGCGCTTCACTGCGTAAAGATTTGCCGTCAACAATTCGCCATACAGCCGATATCGCTCCGCTTGTTTTGCTTCTTCTAACGTTTGTTGTAACTTCACGAGCTTTTTCTCATTTTTCGCCTTTTCATTCGCGACAAATCGCTCTAAATCGTGCGCTTGTTGTTTGACACGGTCGCGTTCGGCCTTGCCGAAATAAAAGCGGTCAAGCATCTCGCTTAGTGTACGAAACGTTTTTCCTTCCGCCTGCAAATGCAAAAGCGGCAGCGCATAAAACGTTTCTTTTTGCCCATTTGTATAAATGACCGGCGTCCATTTTTTGTTTCGTACGTCTTCGATCGCGGTGATAAAACTTTTCGGCAACGTCGCTCGATTAGCTAGTCCAGCGCGGAAGACGACTTCTTTGGCAAAGAGCGGCGAAATGCCAGCAAACGAAGCAACGAGTTGGTCAGCAAGTTTCCCCGCGTGAAAATCAATCGTTTTCAACACGGTTTCTTCCGTAGAAAAGAGCGGGTTCACCTTTCCGTGCGACGGTGGGGCAACGTATACATAACCAGGCAACACCGTCCGATAACGATTCACGGCAGGGGAAAGATGTTTAATGCTGTCAATGATTGTGTTCGTTTGTTTATCGATAAGAATAATGTTGCTATGGCGTCCCATCATTTCCACAACGATCTGCTTTACCGATATATCGCCGATTTCGTTTCGCCCTTTCGCTTCGATAACGATGATGCGGTCAAAATCAATTTGTTGAATCGATTCGATGATGCTTCCCTCTAAATGTTTGCGCAACAGCATGCAAAACATCGGCGGCTCCGCAGGATTATCATACGTCTCGTTCGTCAAATGCACGCGCGCATAGCTCGGATGGGCCGATAGCAACAGCTTATAATTTTGTCCGCGCGCACGAATATGTAATAACAACTCATGGGAAAACGGCTGATAAATTTTTGTAATCCGCCCGCCTTCGAGTGCGGTTTTCAATTCCTCTGTCATGGCATATGTAAATACTCCGTCAAACGACATAAAAAACACCTTTCTACCTTTTTCTTTCATTATACCATATCATTTTTTCGGACATGTCTGAATAAGCTTTCATAGAAGCGCGAAGAGGAGGGAAAGACATGCAGTGGCATACGCTCGCACCAAACGATGTAGCGAAAGAAACGAGCACGAACGTAACAACAGGGCTAACGACAGAGGAAGCGAAAAAACGGTTGAAACGGTTTGGGGAAAATAAGCTAAAAGAAGCGAAAAAGCAATCGGCGCTTTTACTATTTCTTCACCAGTTTCAAGATTTTATGGTGCTCGTGTTACTTGTGGCAACGGTTATTTCTGGTTTTCTTGGCGAATATGTCGATGCGGTCGCCATTATTGTCATCGTCATTATGAATGCCTGCTTAGGTTTTTTTCAAGAACGGCGGGCGGAAAAATCACTGGAGGCGTTAAAACAGCTATCCGCCCCACAAGCGACTGTTTTACGGGATGGTGAGTGGATAAAGGTTCGTTCTCAAGAACTTGTTGTTGGCGACGTGATTAAATTTTCCAGTGGTGACCGAATCGGCGCAGACGTCCGGCTCATCGAGGCAAAAGGGCTAGAAATCGAAGAATCGGCACTCACCGGAGAGTCTGTCCCGACGAACAAAGTAGCCGCTCCGCTGACGAATGAACATGCGACGATTGGTGACTTACATAATATGGCGTTTATGGGGACGCTAGTAACGCGTGGAAGCGGCATTGGAATCGTCATTGCGACCGGGATGAAAACAGCGATGGGGCAAATCGCGAACCTTTTGCAAGAAGCAGAAACGGTAACGACCCCACTGCAGCGCAAACTAGAGCAACTCGGGAAAATTTTAATCGTTGTCGCATTGTTGCTTACGTTTCTTGTCGTTGTCGTCGGCGTGATGCAAGGACACGAATTGTACGAAATGTTTTTAGCGGGAGTATCGCTTGCAGTCGCTGCCATTCCAGAAGGATTGCCGGCGATTGTCACAATTGCGTTAGCGCTTGGCGTGCAGCGCATGATTAAGAAAAACGCCATTGTTCGCAAACTTCCAGCGGTGGAGACGTTAGGATGCGCCTCGGTCATTTGTTCCGACAAAACCGGAACGATGACAGAAAATATGATGACCGTTACACATCTATGGGCGAGCGGAAAAACGTGGACGGTAAGCGGAACAGGGCTAGAAACGAGCGGTACGTTTTATGAGCACGATCGCCCTATTGACATGAAAAAAGAAGCGATGTTGCAGCAACTAGTAACGTTTGGTGCGCTTTGTAACAACGCACAGCTCAAAGAAAACAATCACCGCCGTTACATCGACGGCGATCCGACCGAAGGGGCATTGCTCGTTGCCGCCATGAAAGCTGGTTTAACAAAAGAACGTCTTGAAGCTGATTTCACGATGGAGCATGAATTTCCGTTTGATTCCGAACGAAAAATGATGACGGTCATCGTCAAAGATCGCAGCGGTCGCCGCTTTATCATCACAAAAGGCGCACCAGACGTCCTTTTAGAAAGATGCGATCGCATTACTTGGAACGGACGTGAACAACAACTGACGTCCGCTTGGCGAAAAACGGTACAAGAAATCATCCAAACGATGGCAAATAAAGCGTTGCGCACCATTGCCATCGCTTATCGTCCGTTAGCAGCTCATGAACGAATCATAACGGAAAAAGACGCAGAAAAAGCGCTCATTTTTGTCGGGATCGAAGGAATGATTGACCCGCCGCGTCCAGAAGTGAAAAAAGCGATACAGCAATGCAAAGAAGCCGGCATTAAAACGGTCATGATTACCGGTGACCATGTGCTAACAGCAAGAGCAATCGCGAAACAGCTCGGCATTTTGCCTCCGAACGGGAGAGTAATGGATGGTGTGACGCTTTCTCGGCTTTCCGTGGATGAGCTCGAAGAAGTGGTCGATGATATTTACGTATTTGCGCGCGTATCGCCAGAGCATAAACTAAAAATTGTAAAGGCGCTGCAACGCAAGGGGCATGTCGTCGCGATGACCGGCGATGGTGTCAATGACGCCCCAGCCATTAAATCAGCAGATATCGGCGTTGCCATGGGGAAATCGGGAACAGATGTAGCAAAAGAAGCGGCAGCCTTAGTTTTGCTTGACGATAATTTTGCGACAATTCAAGCCGCCATTCATGAAGGCAGAAACATTTACGAAAACATTCGCAAATTTATTCGCTATTTGCTTGCTTCCAATGTCGGGGAAATTTTAGTGATGTTGTTTGCGATGCTGCTTGCATTGCCGCTGCCGCTTGTACCCATTCAAATTTTATGGGTCAATCTTGTGACAGATGGACTGCCAGCGTTGGCGCTTGGGTTAGACAAAGCAGAAGAAAACGTGATGAAACGAAAGCCGCGCCATCCGAAAGAAGGTGTATTTGCCCGCGGGCTCGGTTGGAAAATCGTTAGCCGTGGCTTTGTTATCGGGGTTGTGACGCTCGCTGCGTTTATGGCGGTTTACGAACGAAGCGGCGGAAATCTTGGCTATGCGCAGACGTCCGCGTTTGCGACATTAGTAATGGCGCAGTTAATTCACGTCTTTGATTGCCGTTGTGAGCGTTCTATTTTAGATCGTAATCCGTTTGGCAACCTATACTTAGTTGGCGCAGTGCTTTTATCGTTGGCGCTGGTGTTGGTAGTCATTTATTATCCGCCGCTGCAAAGCGTATTTCATACCGTTCCGCTCGCATTGATTGATTGGCTACTCATCGGTGGACTTTCGGCATTGCCGACATTTTTATTTGCCGGTTCGTTTTTTACAAGAAAATCGCGGATAAATATGTTATAATATGCAAGGTGATAGGGAATTTCCTATGACCTTTTCTTTTTGAAGACGTGTAATGGAAGTGATAACATGGTATGCAGCATGACAGGCTTTGGACGAAGCAAACAGACGACGGAACGGATGAGCGTCATCGTCGAAATGAAATCAGTCAATCATCGCTTTTGTGAAATTTCTATTCGCCTCCCTAGACAACTGGTAATCTTTGAGGATAAAATAAAAAAAGTGATCTCACAGTACGTGCAAAGAGGAAGAGTCGAAGTATTTATTACAATTGAAGGAGAAGGGTGGACGAAGCGGAAGCTGCACGTCGATTGGCAGCTGCTAAACGATTACTATGAGCAGCTAAAAGAAGCCGCAGCTCGCTTTATGTTGAAAGACGGTGTGACGTTAGAACAGCTGTTTCAACTCGAAGGGGTAGTTGAAGTGGTGGAGGAAGAGGTAGGGAATGAAGAAGTAGAACAACTTCTTCTAACGGCAACAGAAGAAGCGGCTAAGCAGCTAAAAATGATGAGGGAAGAAGAAGGAAAGGCACTCACTCGCGACATTCAAGAACAGCTTTCCGTCATTGCACAGTGTGTGCAAAACGTCCATCAGTTTGCGAAAGAAGTGGCAGAACAATACCGCACTCGGCTGATGAAGCGAATGAACGAATGGGTGCAAGGAGCGATTGACGAAACGCGCCTTTTAACAGAAGTCGCGATATTGGCAGAAAAAGCAGACATTAATGAAGAGCTAACGCGTATTCGTAGCCATATTGAGCAAGTAGAACATACGCTGCAAAGAAAAGAACCAGTCGGACGAAAACTTGACTTTTTAGTGCAAGAGTTAAACCGCGAAATGAACACGATTGGTGCAAAAGCAAATGACGGACGCATCGCCGTTCAAGTCGTTGAAATGAAAAGCGCGCTTGAAAAGGTGAAAGAACAAGTGCAAAATATAGAATAACTGTTTATTGTGGCGAAGTTGCGGCAACAATACATTTTATGGCAGGTGGAACGTTCGTGGGGATTAAACTAATCAATATTGGCTACGGCAATATGGTTTCAGCTTCCCGCATCATCTCAATCGTTAGCCCAGATTCTGCACCGATTAAGCGGATTGTGCAGGAGGCGCGCGAGAGCGGGAAATTAATCGATGCGACGCACGGCAGACGAACGCGTGCCGTCATTATTATGGATAGCGACCACGTCGTTTTGTCGTCGGTGCAGCCAGAAACGGTTGCCCATCGGCTTTACGGACGTGACGATTTATCAGAAGAAGGGTAGGGTTTTCAGTATTTATGTGTGAACGAGGACTATTAATCGTATTGTCAGGACCGTCTGGCGTCGGAAAAGGAACGGTGCGCAAAGCATTATTTTCGCAACCGGACATTAATTTGCACTATTCGATTTCGGTAACGACACGTAAACCGCGCGAAGGGGAAATAGACGGTGTCGATTACTTCTTTAAAACGCGTGAAGAATTCGAGCAAATGATTCGCAACAACAAACTGCTCGAATGGGCGGAATACGTCGGAAACTATTACGGAACGCCAATTGACTATGTTGAAAAGACGCTACAAGAAGGAAAAGACGTATTTTTAGAAATCGAAGTGCAAGGGGCGCTCCAAGTGCGCAAGGCGTTTCCAGAAGGGTTGTTTATTTTCCTAGCCCCGCCAAGCTTAAACGAACTGAAAAATCGCATCGTTACAAGAGGAACCGAATCGGAAGAATTAATTAACGATCGCATGAGAGCAGCGAAAGAAGAACTCGAAATGATGGATGCATACGACTATGTCGTCGAAAACGATAAAGTCGAATTAGCGTGTGAGCGCATTAAGGCGATTGTCGTGGCAGAACATTGCAAGCGCGAACGCGTAGCGCAACGCTATAAAAAAATGTTGGAGGTTGAGTAGTATGTTATATCCTTCCATCGATCTATTAATGGAAAAGTTAGACTCGAAATATACGCTTGTGAGTGTTGCGGCGAAACGGGCACGTCAGCTACAAGAAAACGAAGCCGATTTAACGATTGAAAAACCAGTATCGAAAAAATTCGTTGGAAAAGCGTTAGAGGAGATTGCCGCAGGGCATATCGAACTAATAAAAGAAGAGAAATAACAACCTACGTTTAGGTTGTTATTTTTTTACAAAAGTGAAAGGGGAGCGTCGCGCATGGTTCAAGGGAAAAATGTTTTATTATGTGTCACTGGTGGGATTGCTGTTTATAAAGCAGCTGCGTTAACGAGCCAATTAACTCAGCGGGGAGCAAATGTGAAAGTCATCATGAGCGAAGCGGCATGCAAGTTTGTGACGCCGCTGACGTTTCAAGCACTATCGCGAAATGACGTCTATATCGATACGTTTGACGAGAAGAAGGCAGCGGTTATCGCCCATATTGATTTAGCCGATTGGGCCGATCTCGTTTTAGTCGCACCGGCAACGGCCAATACGATCGGGAAGCTCGCCAACGGAATCGCTGACAATATGGTAACGACGACGTTACTCGCTACAACAGCACCCGTCTGGATTGCGCCAGCGATGAACGTCCATATGTACGAACATCCGGCGGTACGTGAAAACATCGACAAACTGCTGCGGTTTGGCTACCGGTTCATGGAACCAGCGGAAGGGCATTTGGCGTGCGGATATGTCGGAAAAGGAAGATTGGAAGAACCAGAGACGATTATCGCTGCCATCGAACATTATTTTTCTCCGTCTTCCCAACTGTTAAAAGGAAAAAAAGTGCTCGTCACCGCAGGGCCGACGCGAGAAAAAATCGATCCTGTCCGCTTTTTTACAAACCGATCGACAGGGAAAATGGGCTATGCGATTGCCGAAGCTGCCGCCGCATTAGGGGCGGAAGTGATACTCATTTCCGGACCAACGAACTTGCCTGCGCCAGCACAGGTGAAAACCATTTGGGTTGAATCGGCACAACAAATGTACGAGGAAGTAATGCACTATTTTCCGAATATAGACATCGTCATTAAATCAGCTGCTGTGGCGGATTATCGTCCGAAATATGTATTTCAAGAAAAAATGAAAAAACAGCCAGGAGATTTAACGATTGAATTAGAGCGAACGATCGATATTTTAAAAACGCTTGGCGAACAAAAAACGACTCAATTTTTAGTCGGATTTGCGGCAGAAACGGAACACGTCGAACAGTACGCACGAAAGAAACTAGAAAGCAAAAATTTAGATATGATTGTTGCCAACAACGTCGCACAAGAAGGAGCAGGATTTGCTGGCGATACGAACATTGTCACCATTTTTAAACGGGACGGGTCGGTCATTCCGCTCCCGCTGCTAGCGAAAAAGCAAGTGGCGGAAGAAATTTTAAAAGTGATTGCAGAGGAACTGCAATGAAAATTGCCTCTGTCATTGTCGACGTTCCATCGCGGCAAACCGACCGACCGTTTGACTATGAAATCCCAGCGAAATGGGAAGATGTGCTACAAGTTGGCATGCGTGTCACTGTTCCGTTCGGTGCAAGACGACTGCAAGGATTTGTTGTCGATATTAAAGCGCATTCAGATGCAAAGACGCTCAAACCAATCGAAGCAATGTTAGACGTCACCCCGGTTTTAAACGAGGAATTGTTGCAGCTGGGGAAATATTTAACAGAAACGACGCTTTGCTTTGCCATTTCTGCCTATCAAGCGATGCTTCCGGCAGCGATGAAAGCAAAGTATGAAAAAGAAATTCGGCTCGTTGACGAAGCGTATCGCCAAAAGCTACACCCGAGTGTTCAGCCGCTGTTTGCCAATCGAATGGCTCTATTATGGAAAGAAATCGACGAATCGATCGTCCTTTCACGTTTACAAAAAGACATTCAAAACGGATATTTAGAAGTCGTGTACCACGTGAAAGAAAAAGGAACGAAAAAAATAGTCAAATATATTGCTTGTGCGTTGCCAAAAGAGCGGCAACATGAAGTGTTTCAATCGCTTCCAGCTAACGCTGTCAAGCAAAAACAGCTACTTACTTTACTATTTTCTGTGGAGGGCGGTCTACCACTGAAAGAAGCGCTCGAGCAAAGCAAGGCATCGCATGCAGCAGTCAAGGCGTTGATCGATAAAGGAATCGTTCGCGAATACGCAGTCGAAACGTATCGCGACCCTTATGAACAGCGTCAATTTACGAAAACCGCGCCGCTTCCGCTAACGAACGAACAGCAGCAAGCACTAGATGCCATTGCTGACAGTGTACGAAAAAACGAGCACCACGTCTTTTTGCTGTATGGCGTGACTGGCAGCGGCAAAACAGAAGTATATATGCAGGCGATTGAAGAAGTGCTAGCCCGTGGGAAAGAGGCGATTGTTCTCGTTCCAGAAATTTCGCTGACGCCACAAATGGTCGAGCGCTTTAAGGGACGGTTCGGTTCGCAAGTCGCTGTGCTTCACAGCGGTCTTTCCATTGGGGAAAAATACGACGAATGGCGCAAAATTCAACGAAAAGAAGTAAAACTTGTTGTCGGTGCCCGCTCGGCGATTTTTGCTCCGTTCGAAAACTTAGGCATGATTATTATTGATGAAGAACATGAAGCAAGCTATAAACAAGAAGAAACGCCGCGTTATCACGCGCGCGATGTCGCCATTTACCGTGCGCGCTTCCATCAATGCCCTGTCGTGCTTGGCAGCGCCACTCCATCGCTCGAGTCGTTTGCTCGCGCGAAAAAAGGTGTGTATCGTCTGTTGACGCTGCAAAAACGGATGAGTGAAAATGGCTTGCCGACGGTTAACGTTATCGATATGCGCGAAGAATTGCGAAGCGGCAATCGTTCGATGTTTTCACGGATACTGTTTGAAAAATTACAAGACCGTCTACAAAAAGGGGAACAAGCGGTGCTCTTTTTAAATCGGCGTGGCTATTCTACGTTTGTCATGTGCCGAGATTGTGGGCATGTGATCCGTTGTCCGCACTGCGATATTTCGCTTACGTACCACCGCGTGCAGCAGCGGCTAAAATGCCATTATTGCGGCTACGAAGAGCACGTTGCTTCGCGTTGCCCGTCGTGTACAAGCGAACACATTCGCTTTTTTGGAGCAGGAACACAAAAAGTGGAAGAGGAATTAACGAAATTGCTGCCGCAAGCGCGCGTCATTCGGATGGATGTCGACACGACGAGCCGAAAAGGGGCGCACGAACAGTTACTTTCTGCTTTCGGTGAAGGGAAAGCGGACATTTTGCTTGGCACCCAAATGATTGCCAAAGGGCTCGATTTTCCGAAGGTGACGTTAGTTGGTGTGTTAACAGCAGATACGATGCTCCACCTTCCGGATTTTCGCGCCTGCGAAAAAACGTTTCAACTATTAACGCAAGTGAGCGGACGAGCGGGTCGGCATCACTTGCCAGGAGAAGTTGTCATTCAAACGTATACACCGGATCATTACAGCATTGAATTAGCCGCTTGCCACGATTATGAAACGTTTTATCAAAAAGAAATGTTCGTTCGAAAGCGACACGGCTATCCGCCGTTTTACTATTTAACCCTTATCACCGTTTCGCATCCAGAAATAACAAAAGCCGTAGCGGTGACAGAAAAAATTGCGGCATACGTGCGCAGCCAATTGTCAAAAGAAGCGGTCATCCTCGGACCGGTCGCTTCGCCAATTGCGCGGCTCCATGATAGATATCGTTACCAATGCATGATAAAATACAAGCGGGAGGCGATTACTGCTGTGTTAAAAAACGTGATTGACCGCTACCAGCAAGATATCTCCCAGGGAGAGTTGCAGCTGACGATTGACACCAACCCGTATATGATGATGTAAATTGGAGGAATTATTTTGGCGAAACTAACGATAGTTACGTATCCAGCAGAAATATTAGAAACCGTATGTGAAAAAGTCACACAATTTGACCGCTCGCTTGTCAAACTACTAAACGACATGTACGACACGATGCTAGCAGCGGACGGCGTTGGCTTAGCCGCTCCGCAAGTCGGCATCGCCAAGCAAATCGCCATTGTCGATATTGGCGATGAACACGGTCGAATGGAGTTAATCAATCCCGTCATTTTAGAAGCGCGCGGCGAACAAATTGGCCCGGAAGGATGTTTAAGTTTTCCAGGGCTATTTGGGGATGTCAGCCGAGCGGAATACGTAAAAGTGCGCGCGCAAAATCGGCACGGTCGCGTGTTTACGCTCGAAGCGACAGGCTTTTTAGCGCGGGCGTTGCAACATGAAATTGACCATTTGCATGGCGTTTTATTTACGACAAAAGTCATTCGATATTACGAATCAGAAGAATTGGAAGGTTTTTGACTGTTAATGATAAATGTATAAATATTTATAAAAATCTGACGATCATTTTATGTGAAAAAAGTCAAAAAGGGGCTGGGAGAAGATGATTCGCACGTACAAAGTCATGCTTCTGCCCAACAATAAGCAAAAGACGAAGCTTTTTCAATGCGCAGGTGTTGCCAGATGGGCGTATAACTTTGCATTAGCGCAACAACAAGAAAATTATAAACAAGGTGGTCAATTTTTGAGTGATGGCGAACTAAGAAAAAGGTTAACGCAGCTTAAACAAACGAAAGAGTACAGTTGGCTCAATCAATTCTCAAACAACATCACAAAACAAGCAATTAAAGATGCGTGTCAAGCCTACAAAAACTTTTTCGAAGGATGGGCGAAGTTTCCGAAGTTTAAAACAAAAAAGCGAACACGCCCAAGTTTTTATCAAGACACCGCCAAAATCAAAGTGACCGACACGCACGTGAAATTAGAAAAACTCACCCCTTCCAAAAAGAAAAAGAAACAGACATTCAATTGGATACGTTTGGCGGAACGAGGTCGTATTCCTCACGGTGCAAATATAAAGTATGTCAATCCGCGCATCGTGTTTGACGGAATGAACTGGTTTTTAACGGTCGGCGTAGAGGAAGGGGAAGTGAAACACGAAACGTACAGCGAAGGCATCGGCATTGATTTAGGGATAAAATCGTTCGCTACCGTCAGCAGTGGGATGACATTTCCTAACATCCATCACATGCCTCAAGTGAAAAAACTTGAAAAACAAATCAAACGAATGCAAAGAAAAATATCGCGAAAATATGAAATGAACAAAATCCAAATCGAAGGAGGTGAATTCCGTTACAGAAAAACGGAAAACATCAAGAAATATGAATTCCTTGTTTTGAAAAAACGCCGAAGGCTAAAAAATATCCAGCTAAACTATACCCACCACATCACAACGACGTTGGTGAAAACCAAGCCAGCGTATGTCGTGATGGAAGACTTGAATACAATCGGCATGTTAAAGAATCGGAAGCTATCGAAAGCGATTCAACAACAAACATTCCACGAGTTCAAGCGGCAAATGACGTACAAATGTGCATGGCATAGTATCGAGTTGATCGTGGCGGATCGTTTTTATCCGTCAAGCAAAATGTGCAGCTGTTGCGGTCATGTAAAAGAGAAGCTTTCTCTATCCGAACGGACGTATCGCTGTGAAGCTTGCGGGATAGAAATGGATCGCGACCTCAACGCGAGCATCAACTTGAAAAACTATGCTAAGTAAAGCACAACATGTACCCATACGTTAGTGGGGAAGTGAAGCCTTCGGAGCGCCAAGGAAACGAGAGTAGCTTTTCGCGAAATCGGGCGCGATGAACAAGGAAGGAAACATAGACTTTTATAGGTTTCTTATAAAGTCTTGTAAGTTTTCTGTAACGGATAGATACGTATGGTGCGAATTGTTTTTATGGGAACGCCGGACTTTGCCGTTCCGGTGCTCCAACAACTTATTCACGACGGCTATAATGTCGTCGGTGTCGTTACACAACCTGATAAACCAAAAGGAAGAAAAAAAGAATTAACACCACCGCCAGTGAAAGTCGAAGCAGAAAAACATGGAATCCCGGTATTGCAGCCAACGAAAATTCGTGAACGGGAACAATACGAGCAAGTACTTGCACTGAAACCAGATTTAATCGTGACGGCTGCGTTCGGACAAATTTTGCCGAAAGAACTGCTTGAAGCGCCACCGTACGGCTGCATTAACGTCCATGCGTCTTTATTGCCGGAATTGCGCGGCGGTGCACCGATTCATTATGCGATTTTGCAAGGAAAAACAAAAACAGGCATTACGATTATGTATATGGTGGAAAAACTTGATGCTGGCGATATGTTGACGCAAGTGGAAGTTCCGATTGAAGAAACAGATACGGTCGGTACGCTTCACGACAAATTAAGTGTAGCAGGTGCGAAACTATTATCGGAAACGATTCCTTTATTGCTTGCCGGGAAAATTACGCCGATTCCACAAGCGGAAGAAAAGGCAACATTTGCCCCGAATATTAAGCGAGAACAAGAAAAAATCGATTGGACAAAAACAGGCGAAACGATTTACAACCACATTCGCGGCTTACATCCGTGGCCGGTCGCCTATACAACGTACGAAGGGCAAGTGTGGAAAATTTGGTGGGGCGAAAAAGTGGCTGTATCAACAACCGCTGACCCAGGAACGATTATCGCCATCGAACGCGACGGCCTCGTTGTCGCAACAGGTAACGAAACGGCCATTAAAATTACCGAATTGCAGCCGTCTGGCAAAAAACGAATGAGTGCAGCGCAATTTTTGCTCGGGGCGGACATTATGATTGGGAAAAAGCTAGGGGATGACAATGAATAAAAACGTACGAGAAGTAGCGCTTGACGCGCTTTTAGCAGTCGAAGAAAAAAAAGCATATAGCCATTTGTTGCTTAATCAACTGTTACGCACGGAGCGGCTATCAGAAAAAGACAAGGGGCTGCTGACCGAAATCGTGTATGGTACGATTCAACGCCGCGATACGCTTGACTATTATTTGCGCCCGTTTCTGCAAAAAGCACGAAAACTGCAACCGTGGGTGCGCATGTTGCTCCGGTTGTCGCTTTATCAAATGCTCTATTTAGATCGCGTCCCGGATCGTGCCGTCATTTTTGAAGCGGTAGAAATCGCCAAAAAGCGTGGTCATCGCGGCATCGCATCAATGGTAAATGGCGTATTGCGCGCGATTCAGCGCGAAGGTGTCCCGCCGCTTGAGGCGATTGAAGACGAGATCGAGCGGCTTTCGGTTGCGACAAGCCATCCCCATTGGCTCGTGAACCGCTGGGTGTTGCAATACGGGTTCGATACGACAAAAAAAATATGCGAAGCTAATTTATTGCCGCCAAAACAAACGGCTCGCGTCAATACCGCAAGAATAACGGTTGAAGAAGCGATAGAAAAACTTGCGGAAGAAGGCGTCGACGTCGTGCGCGGGGAAGTGGCGAACGAAGCTATAAAAGCGAAAAAAGGAAATTTAGCGAATACGGCCATGTTTCGCGATGGTTACCTCACCATTCAAGACGAAAGTTCAATGCTCGTCGCAGCCGCGCTAAACCCAAGCGACGATGAACGAGTGCTGGATAGTTGTGCTGCCCCTGGCGGAAAAGCGACCCATCTTGCCGAACGAATGCACGGAACAGGCGAAGTCATCGCGCTTGATATTCATGACCATAAAGTAAAGTTAATTCACGAGCAGGCGAAGCGGTTAAAGCTCGAAAACGTTACTGCAAGGGCGCTCGATAGCCGCCATGTTCGCGATTATTTTGCCGAATCGTCCTTTGACAAAATTTTAGTCGATGCGCCTTGTTCTGGGTTTGGTGTCATCCGCCGCAAGCCGGAAATTAAATATGCGAAAACAGAAGCAGACTTGCCAACGCTTTCTTCATTACAACTCGATATTTTAATGGCAGCAGCACCGTTGTTAAAGGCGGGCGGCACGCTTGTGTACAGCACGTGTACAATCGACCGTGATGAAAACGACGCGGTCGTCGACGCTTTTTTACAAAAACATCCAGAATTTGTGCTTGATGAGACGTTGCAAGAAAGAATGCCAGAAACCGCTCGTCCATATGTCAAAGGCGGCAAACTATTGTTATTGCCGCATCATGTCGATTCCGACGGATTTTTTATCGCATCATTACGAAAGAAGGGGTAATATTGGAAAAAACAGCAGGATCAAACGAAACGAAAACGTATTTGCCATCCATTTATTCGCTTACACTCGAACAGCTGCAAGATTGGATGGCCGAGCATGGAGAAAAGCCGTTTCGGGCGACACAAATCTATGAATGGCTATACGGGAAACGAGTCATCTCATTTGAAGACATGACAAACATCCCAAAAAGCTTGCGCGAAAAACTAGCCGAGCAGTTTACAATTACAACGTTAAAAACACTTGTACAACAAACATCGAAAGACGGAACGATGAAATTTTTATTTGAGCTGCATGATGGCTATTCGATTGAAACGGTGCTCATGCGCCACGACTACGGCAATTCGATTTGCGTCACGACCCAAGTCGGTTGCCGCATCGGCTGTACGTTTTGTGCCTCGACGCTCGGCGGGCTGAAACGTCATTTAGAAGCAGGCGAAATTGTCGCCCAAGTTGTCAACGTACAAAAAGCGTTAGATGAGCAAAATGAGCGCGTCGATAGCATCGTTGTCATGGGCATTGGCGAGCCGTTTGACAATTACGACGAACTCATCAACTTTTTAAAAATTGTCAACCATCCGAAAGGGCTGCATATCGGCGCTCGTCATATTACCGTGTCGACGAGCGGCATTATTCCGAAAATTTATCAGTTCGCGGAAGAAGGAATGCAAATTAATTTTGCCATTTCCTTGCACGCACCGACAACGGAATTGCGCACGCAATTAATGCCAATTAACAAAGCATACCCGCTCCCGAAATTAATGGAAGCGGTGCGCTATTACATCGAAAAAACAGGTCGGCGCGTCACGTTTGAATACGGCTTATTCGGTGGCGTTAACGACCAAATCGAGCACGCCGAACAATTAGCCGCCCTGTTAAAAGGACTCAAGTGCCATGTCAACTTAATTCCTGTCAACTACGTCCCAGAGCGCAACTACGTTCGAACGCCGCGCGAACAAATTTTTGCGTTTGAACGAACGCTGAAAAAACACGGAATTAATGTCACGATTCGCCGCGAACAAGGGCACGACATCGATGCCGCATGCGGGCAGCTTCGCGCGAAGGAGCGAAAAGAAGAGACGAGGTGAAAGCGATGGACGCTGTTTTCCAAACGGATATTGGAAAAATTCGTTTGCACAATGAAGATTGTGGCGGTATTTTTCAAAATAAAGACGGGCATTATTTAGCGGTTGTTGCCGACGGCATGGGCGGTCATCGAGCAGGCGATGTCGCGAGCGAAATGACGATTGCCTACTTGAAAAAAGAATGGGAAGAAACGGAAAACATCGTTTCTCCGGACAAAGCAGAGCAATGGTTGAAAGAGCATATTGCTACTATTAACCGTCTATTATTTGCCCATTCGTTACAGCATGAAGAATGCCAAGGAATGGGAACGACGATTGTAAGCGCCATTTGCACTGAGCAATTTGCGACGATTGGTCATATTGGCGACAGCCGCTGTTATATTTTAAACCAGCACGGATTTCAACAAATTACTGAAGACCATTCGCTTGTAAATGAGCTTGTGAAGACAGGGCAAATTTCCAAAGAAGATGCTGAGCACCATCCACGGAAAAACGTCTTATTACGAGCGCTCGGAACAGAGAAAGAAGTAAAGCTAGATATGAAGACGATTACCGTCGATGCACACGATCAATTGCTCTTATGTTCGGACGGGCTATCGAATAAAGTATCCGAACAGACGATGACCGATATTTTAATGTCGGATCGACCATTAAAAGAGAAAGCAGAGACGCTCGTTCGCTTAGCTAATGAGCATGGCGGCGAAGACAATATTACGCTAGCAATCGTACAATTTTCATCGGAATGTGAAAGCGGGTGAAGAGCGTGCTCATTGGCAAACGGTTAAACGAACGGTATAAAATCGTTAGCTTGCTTGGCGGTGGCGGCATGGCGAATGTCTATTTAGCGAGAGACATGATTTTAGATCGCGACGTCGCCATTAAAGTGCTCCGCTTTGACTTTGCGAATGACGAGCAATTTATTAAACGGTTTCGCCGCGAAGCGCAAGCAGCAACAAGTTTAAACCATGAGAACATCGTCAGCATTTACGATGTTGGCGAAGACGAAGGTGTTTATTATATTGTGATGGAATATGTGCGCGGCTCGACGTTAAAACAATATATTCAACAGCACGCCCCATTAAGCGTACCAAAAGCGCTTGATATTATGGAGCAACTCACTTCCGCTATTGCGCATGCCC
The DNA here is from genome assembly GCF_023512315.1 of Anoxybacillus sp. Classification (GTDB taxonomy): domain Bacteria; phylum Bacillota; class Bacilli; order Bacillales; family Anoxybacillaceae; genus Anoxybacteroides. Next base: position 13,431 of record NZ_JAILZV010000023.1, on the reverse strand, counting down.
ATGCGAATCGAATCATTCACCGTGACATTAAGCCGCAAAATGTTTTAATGGATGAGCATGGAAAAGTAAAAATTACTGATTTTGGCATTGCGGTCGCCTTAAGCTCGACGACGATTACGCAAACCAATTCCGTACTTGGTTCGGTGCATTATTTATCGCCAGAGCAAGCGCGCGGAGGAGTGGCAACAGAAAAATCAGATATTTATTCGCTAGGCATTGTCATGTTTGAGCTACTAACCGGGCGTCTTCCGTTTTCTGGAGAATCGGCAGTGTCGATTGTGCTAAAACATTTACAGACGGAAACACCATCGCCAAAAGCGTGGAATCCTTCTATTCCACAAAGTGTGGAAAACGTGATTTTAAAGGCGACGGCAAAAGACCCGTTTTATCGCTACCAATCGGTACAGGAAATGAACGAAGACATTCGAACCGCCTTAACTCCTGACCGGTTGCATGAAGCCAAATTCACCATTCCAGACGACGAAGAAGCGACAAAAGCGGTGCCGATTATGAAAGATTCATTCATAGAAAAAACGATTGTGCGCGAAGAGAAGAACGAGCCAGAAAAAGAGCCGGCAAAAGAAAAAAAGAAAAAGAGATGGCTTGGTTGGTTTGTCGCACTGCTTCTCCTTGCAGCTATTGCCGGGGGAAGTATGTTCACTTGGGTTCCAGCGGTGTTTTTTCCAAAAGACGTTACTGTCCCCGATGTGACGAACGAGGAATATGACAAAGCGGTCGCCAAGTTATCGTCGCTTGGGTTTGAAATTAAAGAAACGAAAGAAATCGAAGATGATGAAATTAAAGAAGGATACGTCGTCCGCACAGAACCAAAAGCAGGGGAAGTGGTGAAAGAAGGAACGGCAGTGACGATTTATAAAAGCATCGGCAAGCAAAAGGTGGAATTTGGCGATTACGTTGGTCAAGATTTTCAAACCGTCGAAGAGCAATTAAAAAACGAGCATTTTTTAATCGTTCGCCGCATCGAACGGTATAGCGAAGAACCGGCAGGAACGATTCTCGAACAATTCCCTTCTCCAGGGGAAAAAGTCGTTCCCGAAGAAACGGAAGTGGAATTTACGGTAAGTGCCGGAACACCGAAAGTGATGCTAAAAGATTTAACTGGTTACACGGAAAAAAGCGTTCGTGACTATGCCCAAGAGCAACAGTTAAACGTTGTCGTCAAACATGAATATTCCGATCAAGTGCCAGAAGGGATCGTTATTTCGCAACTCCCAAGCGCCAACACGGAACTGCAAAAAGGGGACACGATCACCGTTATTATTTCCCGGGGACAAGAGCCAAAGCCGAATAAAACGGTCATTAAAGAAATTGACATTCCGTACGACTCCGAACAACAAGGGGAAGTAATGGAAGCGCAGTTGTATATTCAAGATGCGAACCATGATATGACGAAACCGTATAAGACGTATCGATTGACAGCACCGGTTAAAGAAACGGTAGAGTTTGTCATTCCGTATAACGGGCAAGCGTACTATCGGGTAATTGTCAACCATGTGGTGAAACAAGAAGGAACGATTTCGTATCCAAACGAAAAAAAGGAGTGAAGCCATGGCAGAAGGAAAAATTATTAAAGCATTAAGCGGCTTTTATTACGTACTTAGCGAAGGGAAAATCGTTCAATGTCGTGGACGAGGAGTGTTTCGAGCGCAAAAAATAACGCCGCTTGTCGGCGATGACGTCGTTTTTGAAGCGACGTCGCCAACGGACGGATACATTATGAAAGTACATGAGCGAAAAAATGAGCTCGTGCGCCCGCCGATTGCCAACGTTGACCAAGCAGTGCTCGTTTTTTCTGCGGTAGAACCTGATTTTAGTACCGTACTTCTCGACCGTTTTCTTGTGCTCATTGAATCAAAAGACATTCGCCCACTCATCGTCGTCAATAAAATGGATTTATTGACAGAAAAAACGAAGCCGTTAGTTGAAGCGTATATCGATGACTACCGCCGCATTGGATATGACGTAGTGGAAACATCGACGGTGGAGAATCGGGGAGTGGAACAGCTGCTTCCGTATTTTGCCAATAAAACATCCGTGTTTGCTGGCCAATCTGGTGTAGGAAAATCATCGCTTTTAAATGCGATTCGTCCGGATTTACAGCTAAAAACAAACGATATTTCCCAACATTTAGGACGAGGAAAACATACGACACGGCATGTGGAACTAATTGAAATTGGCGACGGGCTCGTTGCGGATACACCTGGATTTAGTGCTCTTGAATTTAACGACATCGACGAAGAGCAACTCCCTACTTGCTTTCCGGAGTTTGTTGAGCGAAGCGATGAGTGCAAATTTCGTGGGTGCACGCATATTGCAGAGCCAAAATGCGCCGTCAAAGAGGCGGTAGAAGCAGGGGAAATTCCTTTGTATCGGTATGACCATTATGTTCGGTTTATGGAGGAAATAAAGGAACGAAAGACGAGGTATTAGAGGATGATTAAAATTGCTCCTTCGATTTTATCGGCAAATTTTGCTAAATTAGAAGAAGAAATTCGCGACGTTGAACGAGGCGGAGCCGACTATATTCACGTCGATGTCATGGACGGTCATTTTGTGCCAAATATTACAATCGGTCCGCTTGTCGTAGAGGCGATTCGTCCGGTGACAACATTGCCGCTCGATGTCCATTTAATGATTGAACAGCCTGACCGATACATTCCAGCGTTTGCGAAAGCGGGTGCTGACTATTTATCGGTTCATGTCGAAGCGTGTCCGCATTTGCACCGAACGATCCATTTCATAAAAGAACATGGGGTAAAAGCGGGGGTCGTTTTAAACCCGCATACTCCTGTTTCGCTGATTGAACATATTTTAGATGACGTCGATTTAGTGTTGTTAATGACGGTCAATCCAGGGTTTGGTGGACAGAAGTTTATTCCTTCGGTACTTCCGAAAATTACTCGTGTCGCTCAATTAGCGAAAGAGCGCAATTTACAAGTAGAAATTGAAGTGGATGGAGGAGTCAATGCCCAAACGGCTCGCCTTTGCATCGAAGCAGGGGCGAACGTGCTTGTCGCTGGTTCCGCTGTTTACGGTGCAACCGATCGGGCGGCAGCGATTCGTGCGATTCGTGGAAATGATTAAACGGAAGGCGGTCGCCTTCCGTTTTTCGATAGGAGGGAAAACGATGATCATTCATATTGTCGGCGGTGGTCCGAGCGAGTGTCTTCCTTCGCTCCATCGTTACGACGGAGAAAATGTTCAGTGGGTTGGCGTCGATCGTGGCGTATGGACGTTATGGAACGCTGGCATTCGTCCCATCAAAGCGTTCGGCGATTTTGATTCGCTCGATTCAGCGGAACTTTCGCATGTGCAAACAGCATTGGAACTAGACATATGGCCGGCGGAAAAAGACAAAACGGATATGGAAATAGCGCTAGACTGGGCAGTGCAGCAAGAAGTGGAATGGATTCGCCTTTTCGGTGCGACTGGTGGCCGGCTTGATCATTTATTTGGCAACGTTCAGTTATTAGTGAAATATGCCACTAAACGCATTGAACTAGTGGATAAGCAAAACACGATCACCGTCCATCTTCCAGGGACGTACACCGTTCTTGCAAACGAATATCCGTATGTTTCGTTCGTTCCAATTTCTCTTGACGTGACGGGCTTAACGCTAAAAGGATTTAAATATCCGTTAACAAATTGTCATATTTCGCTTGGCTCCACACTATGTATTAGTAATGAACTCATCCAATCTTCCGGTACTTTTTCGTTTACGGAAGGCATATTAATGATGATAAGAAGCAAAGATTTAGGCGGGGACGTTTAGGTACTATTTTTCGTCAGGCGAATATACTAGTTAGCGAAGCGAAGCTCGTCACGATAGTTGAGGAGGGATCGGAATGAAGTTTTACACGATTAAGCTGCCAAAATTTCTCGGCGGGATTGTACGGGCGGTGTTAAATTCCTTTAAAAAGGGGTAATAAAAAAGCACCAATCTCTGGTGCTTTTTTACTTGGAACAAGCAAAACACTATTATACGCGCTCGATTTTTCCCGATTTAAGCGCACGTGCAGAAACCCAAACACGTTTTGGTTTTCCGTCTACTAAAATGCGCACTTTTTGAAGGTTTGCTTTCCATGTACGTTTATTAGCGTTCATTGCGTGTGAACGAGAGTTCCCGAAAGATTTTTTCTTTCCAGTTACAAAGCATTTTGCCATCTTTTTTCCCTCCTTGCTTTCCAAACAAATCATCGCATGCTAAAAACACTACTATAATTTATCATACAAAAGAAGAGATTGCAATAGCTCAAGTGCAGTGTTTCAAGAAAATTCCCTTGACATATGATTATATTTTCGGCTAAATAATACTAGTGGGTGAAGGGGTACTTTTAAAAAGGGTGCTTGTATAGTAAAATGGCGGTAGCTATATTTCCGAAGGAGGAACCCGATATGTCCATGGAACTACAAACGAAGTATGGACGCATTGAAGTAGAGAATGATGTCATCGCCACAATCGCTGGAGGAGCAGCGGTAGATTGTTATGGCATTGTTGGAATGGCATCGAAAAATCAGTGGAAAGATGGTCTTTCTGACATTTTGCGCCGCGAAAACTTTTCGAAAGGTGTCATTGTCCGTGAAGAAAACGGCGAAGTGCATATCGACATGTACATTATCGTCAGCTACGGTGTGAAAATTTCTGAAGTGGCCCATAACGTACAAACAAAAGTGAAATATACGCTTGACCAAACATTAGGGTTAACAGTGCAGTCGATTAACATCTATGTTCAAGGGGTTCGCGTCACGAACCTGTAACAGTAAGGAGGAATACATCGGTGACAATTCGGACGTTAGACGGAAGGCGGTTTGCCAATATGGTAGTAAAAGGAGCGCAACATTTAGCAAACAATGCGAAAGCAGTTGATGCGCTCAACGTCTTTCCGGTTCCAGACGGAGATACGGGAACGAATATGAATTTATCAATGACTTCTGGCGCCAAAGAAGTGAAGGCGCAATCGTCAGAACATATCGGAAAAGTGGCTGGCGCACTCGCCAAAGGGTTGTTAATGGGGGCGCGCGGTAATTCCGGTGTCATCTTATCCCAATTATTCCGCGGATTTGCCAAAGCGGTAGAAGGAAAGTCGACCATTACAAGCACAGAATTTGCAGCAGCGCTAGAAGCGGGGGTTGCTACTGCTTATAAGGCGGTCATGAAGCCGGTGGAAGGAACAATTTTAACGGTTGCGAAAGATGCGGCAAAACGTGCGGTGGCGGTTGCAAAAAAACAACCTGATCTCGTAGCGGTGATGGAAGAAGTCGTGAAAGAAGCAAAAGCGTCATTAGCGCGTACGCCTGATTTGCTTCCTGTGCTAAAAGAAGTTGGCGTTGTTGATAGCGGCGGTCAAGGGTTAGTGTATGTGTACGAAGGATTTTTAGCAGAATTAAAAGGCGAAGCAGTAGAAGACTTAAAAACCGAAACCGTTTCCATGGAAGAACTCGTCAAGACCGAACATCATAAAAGCGTGCAAAGCCATATTCACACCGATGAGATTGAGTTTGGCTATTGCACAGAGTTTATGGTGCGGTTTGAAGCGGACAAGCTTCGCGAGCACCCATTTTCCGAGGAAGCGTTCCGGCAAGCGTTAAGCCAATTTGGCGATTCGCTATTAGTCATTGCCGACGACGAACTCGTGAAAGTCCATATTCACGCAGAGCATCCTGGCGAAGTGTTAACATACGGCCAACGTTACGGTAGTTTATTAAATATTAAAATCGAAAACATGCGCGAACAACATGCCAATATCGTCAACGAACCGAAAATAGACACAAAACCGAAACAAAAACAGCCGTACGGAATCGTGACGATTGCGATGGGGAATGGTATTGCTGAGCTGTTTAAAAGCATCGGCGCACATGCCGTCATCGAAGGCGGACAGACGATGAACCCAAGCACGGAAGAAATCGTAAAAGCGATTGAAAGCGTCCGTGCCGACACCGTGTTCGTCTTGCCAAATAATAAAAACATTATTATGGCAGCAGAACAGGCAGCATCGGTCGCTGACAGCCGCGTCATCGTCATTCCAACGAAAACGGTTCCGCAAGGTATGTCCGCTATTTTAGCGTTCAATCCATCCATAGCGGCAGAACAAAATGAAAAAGCGATGCTCGCCGCGCTATCGCAAGTAAAAACCGGACAAGTCACATTTGCCGTACGCGACACGACGATTGATGGAATCGAAATTGCAGAAGGCGATTATATGGGCATTGCCGATGGGAAAATTGTCGTATCAGAAAAGGATAAAATAAATGTTGCGAAACAGTTGCTTGCGGCGTTAATCGATGAGGATGCGGAACTTGCGACGATATTATATGGGGAAGACGCGACAGAAGAAGAGGTAGAAAGAATCGTCCATTATTTAGAAGAAACGTATCCGGACATCGAGGTGGAAGTACATAACGGCGAACAACCGTTATATCCGTTTATCTTTTCTGTTGAATAATATGTTAGAATAGTAGAAGGGGAATCCCCCTTCTATTTTATTGGGGTGAAGGGAGAAGGCAACATGAAGTATAAAAGCGTATTTGACATTATCGGTCCGATTATGATTGGGCCATCGAGCTCGCACACAGCAGGCGCCGCAAGAATCGGCAGAGTGGCTCGCAGCTTATTTGGCAGACAACCGAAATGGGCGCATATTTTCTTTTACGGCTCGTTCAAGGACACGTATAAAGGACATGGAACGGATGTGGCTATTGTCGGTGGCTTGTTAGATTTCGATACATTTGACGAGCGCATTAAATCGTCGTTGCAAATTGCCCAACAAGAAGGGCTTGCGGTGACTTTTTACGAAGAAGAAGCGGTGCCGAACCATCCAAACACGGCGAAAATTCATATTGGCGACGAAAATGGGGAACTTGAGCTTGTCGGCATTTCCATCGGTGGAGGCAAAATTGAAATTACTGAATTAAACGGTTTTGAATTAAAGCTTTCCGGACATCATCCGGCGCTTCTCATTATGCACAACGATCGGTACGGTACAATCGCTTCGGTGGCAAACGTACTTGCAAAATACGCGATTAATATCGGGCATATGGAAGTATCGCGAAAGGAAAAAGGGAAAGAAGCGTTGATGACTATTGAAGTCGACCAACCAATTGACGATGCGATTGTCAAAGAACTAGAACAGCTTCCGCATATTATACAAGTGACGAAAATTGTTGATTAAGGATAAGAAAGCGTTTACAGACACAAAGGGGTGGCAACTGAGATGTTTCGAAATGTGGCGGAATTAGTGGAATTGGCAGAAAGCCAGCAAATCAAAATTGCCGAAGTGATGATCCGGCAAGAAATCGAAGTGACCGGAAGAAGCAGGGAAGAAATTTTTACGCAAATGGATAAAAATTTACAAGTAATGGAACAAGCGGTGATGAGAGGGTTAGCCGGCGTTTCCTCGCACTCTGGCTTAACCGGAGGTGACGCTGTTTTATTGCAAACCTATATTCGCCAAGGACGGTTTCTGTCAGGTGAAACGATTTTAGATGCGGTTAGCAAAGCCGTCGCCACAAACGAAGTCAATGCAGCGATGGGGATTATTTGTGCAACGCCGACTGCTGGGTCTGCTGGTGTTGTGCCAGGGACGTTGTTTGCGGTGAAAGAGAAATTGCAGCCGACACGAGAGCAAATGGTCGAATTTTTATTTACCGCCGGTGCATTTGGCTTTGTTGTCGCTAACAACGCTTCCATTTCTGGAGCAGCGGGGGGATGTCAAGCGGAAGTTGGCTCGGCAACCGGAATGGCAGCAGCGGCGCTTGTGGAAATGGCAGGAGGAACACCAAGCCAAGCAGCGGAAGCAATGGCGATTGCTCTAAAAAATATGTTAGGATTAGTATGTGACCCTGTTGCAGGCTTAGTAGAAGTCCCGTGTGTGAAACGGAATGCGATGGGGGCAGCGAACGCGATGGTAGCGGCCGATATGGCTCTTGCCGGTATTAAAAGCCGCATCCCGTGCGACGAAGTCATCGAAGCGATGTATCGGATCGGCGAAACGATGCCGACCGCGTTAAAAGAAACTGCTCAAGGGGGGTTAGCAGCAACGCCGACTGGCCGCGCACTAGCGGCGAAAATTTTCGGCGTTTCACAGACGTGAATAGATGGCAACAACCTGTCACAGAAATAAAAGGAATTGGTGAAGAAACGAGCGAAGCGTTTCGGGAGATGGGCATTGAAACAATTGGCGATTTATTAACGTATTTTCCATTTCGCTATGAAGATTATGAAGTTCGTGATTTAGCGGAAGTGAAGCATGATGAAAAAGTAACGGTCGAGGGGAAGGTTCATAGTGAGCCTTCTCTTACGTATTATGCCCGCAAAAAATCGCGCCTAACGTTTCGGCTACTTGTGGATCGGTATTTAATTACCGTCACGTGCTTTAATCGACCGTATTTAAAAACAAAACTTGCGATTAACGAAACGGTGACGGTCACCGGAAAATGGGACCAACATCGCCAAACGATTACGGCGATGGAAATAAAATTTGGTGTATTTTCCGAAGGGCGAGAACTAGAGCCCGTTTATTCGACGAGGGGGGCACTTACCGTTAAGGGAATGCGCCGGTTTATGAAATTAGCGTTAGAGCAATTTGGTGCAGCCATTGAAGAAACGCTCCCACCGTCGCTTATGCAAGCATATCGGCTATGGTCGAAAAAAGACGCGCTCGTCGCCATTCATTTCCCTTCCTCGCATGAGGCGTTGAAACAAGCGCGGCGACGCCTCGTTTATGAAGAGTTTTTATTGTTTCAGCTAAAAATGCACGCGCTCCGTAAAATTCAGCGCGAACATTCCAAAGGAATTGCCCATGACTTTCCGCAAGAAAAATGGCAACAATTTATCGAGCAACTTCCGTTTCCGTTAACAGGTGCCCAACAGCGAGTCGTTCGTGAAATTATAAACGACATGCGCTCCCCGTACCGAATGAATCGGCTATTGCAAGGAGACGTTGGCTCTGGCAAAACGGTCGTTGCCGCTATCGCTTTATATGCGACCGTATTGTCTGGCTACCAAGGGGCATTAATGGTGCCGACGGAAATTTTAGCGGAGCAGCACGCGCACTCGCTTCGCCAATTGTTAGAGCCGGTGGGCGTTACGGTTGAACTACTAACAAGCTCGGTCAAAGGGAAGCGGCGAAAAGAATTGCTGGAAAAGCTTGTAGAAGGACAAGTCGATATTGTCATCGGTACCCATGCCCTTATTCAAGAAGAAGTAAATTTTCACTGGCTTGGGTTAGTCATCACGGACGAGCAGCACCGCTTTGGAGTGGAACAGCGGCGCATTTTACGCGAAAAAGGCGAATCGCCAGACGTATTGTTTATGACGGCCACTCCAATCCCGCGGACGTTAGCGATTACTGCGTTTGGCGAAATGGACGTCTCTGTGATTGATGAAATGCCGGCAGGACGTAAAAAAGTAGAAACGTATTGGGTCAAGCATAATATGCTAGAGCGTGTGTTACAGTTTATTGATAAAGAAGTGCAAAAAGGGCGGCAAGCGTACGTCATTTGCCCACTGATTGAAGAATCGGAAAAACTGGACGTACAAAACGCCATCGACGTTCATAGCATGCTCGTCCATCATTATCGCGGGAAATATCGAATTGGCTTGATGCACGGTCGTCTTTCGGCAGAGGAAAAAGAGGAAGTGATGAAAGCGTTCAGCCGCAACGATGTCCATATTTTAGTGTCGACGACCGTCGTCGAAGTCGGCGTCAACGTGCCAAACGCGACTGTGATGGTCATTTACGATGCTGAACGGTTCGGATTGGCGCAGCTCCATCAGCTCCGTGGGCGCGTCGGACGAGGCAGTGAACAATCGTACTGCATTCTCGTTGCCGACCCGAAATCGGAGACGGGAAAAGAGCGGATGCGGATTATGACCGAAACGAACGATGGCTTTGTGTTGTCGGAAAAAGATTTGGAGCTTCGTGGGCCAGGTGACTTTTTTGGCACGAAGCAAAGCGGCATGCCGGAATTTAAATTAGGCGATGTCGTGCATGACTACCGCATTTTAGAAGTGGCAAGAAGCGATGCAGCGAAGCTCATTCATTCCCGCGCTTTTTGGCAAGAAGAAGCGTATCGTCCGCTGCGGACGTATTTAGAGCAGTCCGGCGTATTGAATGGCGAAAAATTAGATTAGTCGATACAGATTGCAAACTTATTCTTGCAATCTGTTTTTTAGGATTATATACTACTATTAGTACCTAGTCATAGAAGTGGACGGTGTATACATCATGCGAAGAACGAAGCGAGAACGGCAGCGGTTATTAAAAGAAACGATTGAGGACAATCCGTTTATTACGGACGAAGAATTGGCCGAGAAATTTTCCGTCAGCGTTCAAACGATTCGCCTCGATCGGCTGGAGTTATCGATTCCAGAGCTAAGGGAACGTATTAAACATGTCGCGGAAAAATCGTTTGCCGATAAAGTCAAGTCGCTTCCAATTGAAGAAGTGATCGGGGAAATGATCGATATCGAGCCGGATCAAAGCGCGATTTCGATTTTTGACGTCAAAAAAGAGCATGTTTTTAAGCGCAACCAAATTGCGCGCGGTCATCATCTATTTGCCCAAGCGAATTCGCTTGCGGTTGCCGTCATTAATGATGAATTAGCGCTAACAGCCAAAGCGAGCATTCGTTTTACCCGACAAGTGAAAGAAAATGAACGCGTCGTAGCAAAAGCGAAAGTGAAAGGGGTAAACGAAGCCGGCCGGACGATTGTCGAAGTGAATAGTTACGTCGGGCAAGAACTTGTTTTTTCTGGAGAATTTGAAATGTATCGCTCGAACATTGCAAAAAAGGATGGAGTCAACGATGAGAATCGCAATTGATGCTATGGGCGGAGACCATGCGCCGAAAGAAATTGTGCTCGGGGCAGTAAAAGCAGTCCAACACTTTTCCGATCTCGAAATTACGTTATTTGGCAAGGAGGAAGCGGTGCGACCGTTTCTTTCTGAAACCGATCGGATTCAACTCGTTCATACGGAAGAAGTCATCGAAGCAACAGATGAACCAGTGCGGGCTGTCCGCCGGAAAAAACAAGCGTCGATGGTAGTAATGGCCGAAGAAGTGAAACAAGGGCGCGCACATGCGTGCATCTCTGCAGGCAATACAGGCGCATTAATGGCAGCGGGATTGTTTATCGTCGGGCGCATTGAAGGAATTGAGCGTCCGGCATTAGCGCCAACGTTGCCGACGCTTGATGGCAAAGGATTTGTGTTTTTAGACGTTGGCGCGAACGTCGACGCCCGTCCGGAACATTTGTTGCAATATGCATTAATGGGGTCGATTTATGCGGAAAAAGCCCGCGGAATTAGAAACCCGCGCGTTGGGTTACTAAACGTCGGAACAGAAGACCAAAAAGGGAACGACTTGGCAAAGCGTGCGTTTCCACTCATGCAATCGGCGAACATTCATTTCGTCGGCAACGTCGAAGCGCGTGATTTATTGGAAGGGGTCGCAGATGTTGTCGTGACCGATGGATTTACAGGCAATGTCGCGTTAAAGACGATTGAAGGAACGGCGATCTCGATGTTTACAATGTTAAAAGAAGCGCTCACAAGCAGCTTTTCTAGCAAGCTTGCAGCAGCGGTGTTGAAGCCGAAACTGCTGGAGATTAAAAAGAAAATGGATTATTCAGAGTACGGTGGCGCTGCGTTATTCGGATTAAACGCTCCGGTCATTAAAGCGCACGGTTCATCTGATGCGAACGCCATTTTCCATGCGATTCGCCAAGCGCGCGAAATGGTGCTGCATCATCTCGCAGAAACGATTAAATCCGAACTGGAACGGATGCAAAAGGAAGGGAAGTAGCATGGGCAAATTAGCATTTATATTCCCAGGACAAGGGTCACAAACCGTTGGCATGGGGAAAGAATTAGCGGCACAAGACGAAAAAGTAGCAACCATTTTTCAAGCGGCCGATGAGCGACTCGGCTTTTCGCTTTCCTCGATTATTTTTGAAGGGCCGCAGGAAACGTTGACATTGACGTACAATGCCCAGCCAGCGTTGCTAACAACAAGCGTCGCGTTGCTGGAAAAAGTAAAAGAAGCCGGGATCACCCCTGATTATGTCGCTGGTCATAGCTTAGGAGAATATACCGCGCTTGTAGCAGCAGGAGCGCTGTCGTTTTTAGATGCGGTATATGCGGTGCGTAAACGCGGTGAATTTATGGAAGAAGCCGTGCCTAGCGGAGAAGGAACGATGGCGGCTGTGCTTGGGATGGCAGCGGAAGACCTTGAAGCGATCACCGAACAAGTGACGAAGGAAGGCAATCCGGTGCAATTAGCGAATTTAAACTGTCCTGGGCAAATCGTGATTTCCGGCTCAAAAACAGGGGTGGAGCGTGCAGCAGAACTCGCCAAAGCAAAAGGAGCAAAACGGGTCATCCCGCTTGATGTGAGCGGTCCGTTCCATTCTTCACTCATGAAACCAGCGGCTGGAAAGTTAGCCGACGTATTAGCAACGATGACGATTAACGACGCTGCGATTCCTGTCATCGCTAACGTAACGGCAAAACCGATGACGGAGAAGGAAACGATTCAACGTTTGTTAATTGAACAGCTTTATTCGCCGGTTCGTTGGGAACAGTCGGTGGAGAATATGATGGAATTAGGCGTCGATACGTTCATCGAAATTGGACCTGGAAAAGTATTAGCCGGGCTCGTGAAAAAAGTTAACCGCAATGTCACTGTCTATTCGATTTATGACGCTGCTTCCTTAGAAGCAACCATTGCGGCGTTGAAAGGGGAATAACTATGTTACAAGGAAAAGTCGCTCTTGTTACAGGGGCGTCGCGCGGCATCGGCAGAGCGATTGCGCTTGAACTTGCACGCCATGGGGCAAAGGTCGCTGTCAACTATGCCGGTAGCGAAGCGAAAGCGAAAGAAGTAGTCGAAGAAATAGAACAAATGGGCGTCGAAGCGTTTATGGTACAGGCGAACGTTGCTAGCGGTGAAGCGGTAGAACAAATGGTAAAAGAAGTATTGGAACGGTTTGGGCGCATCGACATTTTAGTGAACAACGCCGGCATTACGCGCGATAATTTATTGATGCGTATGAAAGAAGACGAGTGGGACGATGTCATCAACACGAACTTAAAAGGCGTGTTCCACTGTACAAAAGCAGTCACGCGCCCGATGATGAAACAACGTTTTGGCCGCATCGTCAATATTGCTTCGATTGTTGGGGTGAGCGGCAATCCAGGGCAAGCGAACTACGTTGCAGCGAAAGCGGGCGTGATTGGCTTTACGAAAACAGCAGCAAAAGAGTTGGCAAGCCGAAACATTACGGTAAATGCGATTGCGCCAGGTTTTATTACAACCGATATGACGGACCGTCTGAGCGAAGATGTGCGGACGGAAATGTTAAAGCAAATTCCGCTTGCTCGTTTTGGCGAGCCGGAAGATATTGCAAAA
>NZ_JAILZV010000228.1 GCF_023512315.1 Anoxybacillus sp. | reverse complement strand
GGTACCATGAGAAGGACGATTTGTCCCGTAAGATGAATCGGATAGTCGATGCCTGGCAATAAGAAGTCCGGCATTTCTAACAGCTTTGCTTTCGCTACTTTCGATAAATCGACAACCCCGATCATTAACGCATACACATATCCGACGATAATTCCTGCTAACACAGGTACTAAGCTGAACAAGCCGCGCGAGAAAATCGAGCAGACAATCGTGGCGGCAAGCGTCACAAGCGCTACGGAAAAATACGTAAGGTTATATTTGCCGTCTGGTCCGTTCATTGCCATACCGACCGCGACGTTCGCTAGTCCTAAGCCAATAACGATAATCACTGGTCCGACAACAACTGGTGGTAATAAATTCATAATCCAGCGGTAGCCAGCTTTTTTAATAACGAGTGCTACTACTCCATATACAAGCCCAGCGAGAAAGCTACCGATCATCGCCGCCCCCGGTCCGCCTGCTGCTTTTGCCGCAATAATCGGCGAAATGAACGCAAACGAAGATCCTAAGTATGCGGGCACTTGCCACTTCGTGATGATTAAAAAAGCAAGCGTGCCGAGGCCGCTCGAAATGAGCGCCATCGCAGGACTTAATCCGACAAGGTATGGAACTAAAATCGTTGCGCCAAACATCGCAAACAAATGTTGTAAGCTTAACGTTACCCATTGTAACGGTGACGGGACGTCTTTAATATCCAATACTGGTTTGTTCACTGCTTTTCCTCCTCCATAATAAAACCCTCTTCGCGCAAGGCACAAAGAGGGTATGACAACATCGCCCCCCTTTGTCAGCCTCGCAGGACTGCTTTTAAAAGGGTGTTTCGTTATTTTTCATGAATGCTTACTTGATCCAATCCGTCTACTTCTTGCAGTTCGACGACAATCATTTCCGCGCTAGATGTCGGAATATTTTTGCCGACAAAATCCGCACGAATCGGCAATTCGCGATGACCGCGGTCAACTAACACGGCCAACTGAATTTGCGCCGGGCGACCAAAATCCATAATCGCATCCATCGCTGCGCGCACCGTGCGACCGGTAAACAACACATCGTCGACGAGCACGACCTTTTTCTCCGTGACATCAAACGGAATCGCTGAGCCTTTTACAAGCGGCTCTTTGTCGCTCGTTTTCGTCGTTAAATCATCGCGGTAGAGCGTAATATCTAGTTCTCCAACCGGAAGAGCGGCACCTTCAATTTGTTCAATCCGTTCCGCGAGCCGTTTGGCTAAATAAATGCCGCGCGTTTTAATGCCGACAAGCACGCAATCATCAATACCTTTATTCCGTTCAATAATTTCGTGGGCGATGCGCGTCAAGGCGCGGCGAACGGCTTGTTCATCCATGACTACTGCTTTTTGCACTTCTTTCACCCCCATGCAAAAAACCCTCTCACCGGTTGGCGAGAGGGTAGAATGGCATACTTCACCTATTTCCGCTACCTTCTCAGCCTCACGGGACTGCACTTAAAGGTTCTTGCTCACTTGAGTCTATTGTACGCATCGCTTTATCGTTTGTCAACGATTATTTCGCAACGAGTCGAGCAATTGTTCAAACTCTGATGGAAGCGGTGCTTCAAATTCTAAATACTCTCCCGTGCGCGGATGAACAAATCCAAGCACGCCTGCATGTAGCGCTTGACCATCAATCGGCAACGTTTTTTTCGGCCCGTATTTCGGATCGCCTGCAAGCGGATAGCCGATATATTTCATATGGACGCGAATTTGATGGGTTCGCCCTGTTTCCAATTGGCATTCAATAAACGTATAGTCAGAAAACCGCTCGAGCACGCGAAAATGCGTAACAGCTTCTTTCCCATCTTCCACGACCGCCATGCTTTGTCGGTCGTGTTTGTCGCGGCCAATCGGTGCATCAACCGTTCCGTAATCGTGTGGAATGACGCCATGAACAATCGCTTTATATTTGCGCGTCACCGTTTTCTGCACAAGCTGATTAACAAGCGACTCATGCGCCATATCATTTTTTGCGACCATTAATAATCCGGACGTATCTTTGTCGATTCGATGGACGATTCCCGGACGTAAAACCCCGTTAATTCCCGATAAATCTTTACAATGGGCGAGCAATCCGTTCACGAGCGTTCCGCGCATATGCCCTGGCGCCGGATGGACAACCATCCCACGCGGTTTGTTGACGACGAGAACGTCGGCATCTTCATAATAAATATCGAGATTCATTTCTTCCGGTTCTACATCAAGCGGTTCTGGTTCTGGCAAAGTAATCGTGACTTCGTCGCCAGTCGAACATTTATAGTTTGCTTTTACCGCTTTCCCGTTCACGGTTACTAAACCGTCTTTCAACCAATGTTGTACTTGCGAGCGCGACCATTCCTCGTTTAAAGCGGCAATAACTTTGTCAATTCGCTCGCGGTCGTATTCTTCCTCAATTTGAAACGTAACGACATCCATTACTCATTCTCCTTTTCTTTCGCACCCATCATAAACGTTTGCAAAAAGACGAGCGCTACTCCAATGCATAGTGCTGAGTCAGCGATGTTAAAAATAGGGAAATTATACGTTCCGATGTACGTATGGATAAAATCAACCACTTCTTTACGAATGAGCCGGTCAATAAAATTCCCAATCGCTCCGCCAAGCATCAAGCCAAGCGCTACGCCAAACAAGCGCTCTTCGCGCGGCAAGCGCTGAATATAAACGACTAAGCCGATGACAACGACGATTGTAATAAGATAAAACAACCAAAACTGCCCTTGTAAAATGCCCCACGCCGCCCCTCGATTGCGGTGGGAAGTAATATATAGCACGTTTGGAATAATGGTGACACTCTCGCCAATTTTCATTTTTGTTGCAACTAGCCATTTCGTTAATTGATCGAGCGCGATCACTAAAAGTGCAATCAGATAATAAAGCACACAATTCCCTCCAACTCGACGTTTGTACTTATGAATTGTAACATACAGATAAAGAAGTAGACAACGATGGCACCGAATAAGCCCGCCTGTCATTAGGCGGGCTTTCGGTTAGGCGCTATAATGTTCGCTAACAATATGCGCGCAGCGCGGACATAGCGTTGGGAACGCTTCATTTTGGCCAACGTCTGGAGTTACTACCCAGCAACGTTCGCACGTTTCCCCATCCGCAGGACGTACGACAATCGCCATGCTTGCAAATGTTTGCGCAGTTTCTGGCGCTGCTTCATACGCTCCGGCAATTTCAAAGCCAGAGACGATAAAGAGCTGTTTGAAGTTTTCGTTGATAGACGCTAGCAACTGTTTCGTTTCCGCTGTCGGATACACCGTCACATGCGCTGTTAACGATTTGCCGATTACTTTTTCGTTTCGGGCAACTTCTAGCGCTTTTAATACATC
>NZ_JAILZV010000227.1 GCF_023512315.1 Anoxybacillus sp. | reverse complement strand
TGGCAAGCTTTTTTTATCATTCATTGCGTAAAATCAACAAAAAATCGGGGTACGTCTTTAAAACTTTTGACAGTACCCATACTAACAATGAGGTGATTGTATGAAGCCATTTATTCCACAGCTCGTCTATTTTGAGCCCGAGGCGCTGAATTATCCGCTCGGTAAAGAGCTATATGAAAAATTTACGGATATGCATATTGACATTCGTGAAACGACATCGCATAACCAAGTGCGCGGCATCCCGGGCGAAACCGAGTTGCAGCAATACCGAAACGCAAAATCAACGCTCGTTGTCGGTGTCAGACGAACATTAAAATTTGATACGTCCAAGCCGTCGGCAGAATATGCGATTCCCCTTGCGACAGGGTGCATGGGCCATTGCCATTATTGTTATTTGCAAACGACGCTCGGAAGCAAGCCCTACATTCGTGTATATGTCAACCTTGATGAAATTTTTGCCCAAGCGAAAAAATACATCGACGAACGAGCGCCGGACATTACGCGCTTTGAAGCGGCTTGTACGTCCGATATTGTCGGCATCGACCACTTAACTCATTCATTAAAGAAAGCGATTGAATTTATTGGAACGACGGAATACGGGCGGCTTCGCTTTGTGACAAAGTATGAACACGTCGACCATTTGCTTGATGCGAAACATAACGGAAAAACGCGCTTTCGCTTTAGCGTAAATTCACGTTATGTCATCCAAAACTTTGAACCAGGGACGTCTTCGTTTGATGCCCGGCTAGAAGCGGCACGAAAAGTGGCGCACGCTGGCTATCCGCTTGGCTTTATCGTCGCACCGATTTACATGCACGACGAATGGGAGGAAGGATATTTGGAGTTATTTGAGCGGTTACGTGAACAGCTTACAGGGGTGAATACGTCTGATTTAACATTCGAACTCATCCAGCACCGATTCACAAAGCCAGCAAAGGCTGTCATTCAAAAACGTTATCCGAAAACAAAGCTCGATTTGGATGAGAGCAAACGGAAATATAAATGGGGGCGGTACGGAATCGGCAAATACGTGTATCAAGATGAAGATGCAAAAAAACTGGAGGCGACGATGATCGATTATATCCATCAATTTTTCCCTGAGGCAAAAATACAATATTTTACGTAATCGGCTCTTGTCCTTGTCAATTTACTATCCCATGATATAATAATACTGATTGCTATTTTTGATCAGTATTGGTTTATGGGAGGGGACTGTTATGCCGACACCGAGCATGGAGGACTATATCGAGCAAATATACATTCTTATCGAAGAAAAAGGATATGCCCGCGTATCAGATATTGCCGAGGCATTGTCCGTTCATCCCTCCTCTGTCACAAAAATGGTGCAAAAACTCGACAAAGACGAATATTTAGTATATGAAAAATATCGTGGGCTCGTATTAACCGCGAAAGGAAAAAAAATCGGCAAGCGACTCGTATATCGCCATGAGTTGCTGGAGCAGTTTATGCGCATCATCGGCGTTGATGAGGAGAACATTTATCGCGATGTGGAAGGAATTGAACACCACTTAAGTTGGAATGCCATCGACCGCATCGGCGATTTAGTACAATACTTTCAAGAAGATCCCGAACGAATTCAAGCGCTTCGCACGATTCAAAAACAAAATGAGCAGACCGTAGAGTAAGGTTCCTTACTCTTTTTTTATTTTCTATACCTAAATTCGTTGCTTCCCTATTATATATATAGAAAACCGCCAGAAAGGGGAGGACAGCGTGGACATCGACGTCGTATTTTCAGGAGGCGGTGTGAAAGGATTTGCGCTTATTGGCGCATATCAAGCGCTTGAGGAAAAAGGACTGACGCCAAAACGAATGGCGGGAACGAGCGCTGGTTCATTAGTCGCTGCGCTAATCGCAGCGGGGTATACGAGCGAAGAAATGATTGCGATGATCGACGAGCTAGACTTGCAAAAGTTGCTTGATGTGCGAAAACTAGCGGTACCGTTCCCTCTCATGAAATGGGTTTTCTTATATTGGAAAATGGGCTTGTATAAAGGAAAAAAGCTAGAAGAGTGGCTCGAAAAAATTTTAGCAGCAAAAGGAGTGCGAACGTTTGCGGATTTGCCAAAAGACCGATTATATATCGTCGCTTCTGATGTCACTAATGGCCGCATTCTCGTGTTGCCGACCGATTTGCCGCAATATGGCATCGACCAAAGTACGTTTTCCGTCGCTAAAGCAGTGCGAATGAGCACGAGCATCCCGTATTTTTTTGAACCAGTGAAAATCGAGACGCCAACAGGCGCCTCTATCGTCGTCGATGGCGGGGTATTAAGCAACTTTCCGCTTTTTTTATTTGACGACGAAAAGAAAAAACGCCCTGTCCTCGGCATTAAACTGAGCGCCAAACCGGAAGAACGGCCGAAAAAAAAGATTCGTAACGCCATCGAACTGTACGAAGCGCTATTTCACGCGATGAAAGAAGCACATGACGCCCGCTACATTTCACGTCGGCACGAAAAAAACATCATCTTTCTTCCTGTCCGCCACGTACTGTCGACGGAATTTGCGATGACTGAAAGCGCTCGCGACGAACTAATCGCTTATGGCAAACAAAAGACCGCACAGTTTTTAAAAACGTGGACATATTAAGAAAAGCGCAAAGCGCCCGCCTATCGGCGAAGAGCGCACGAGTCCCACCGAGGAGGAAATGCCTTGAGCCGATGGCGCTTGGAGCTAGACATCTCTCTGTACCGAAATTTTATACTTTCCTAATCTTTCAAAAAAAAATCGGGCTAAAATGATGCCCGATTTTTCTTTTTTCCTTTTTTCCCTTCGATGACGGTTAAATGTGTGGTGCTTCGTTTTTTCGGTAAACGGTGGTGCGTTCCTTTTTTCGGATGGGATACTTTCGCGATTGTTTTTCGATCGCGCTCGACGTGCAGCTTCTTTGACTGCTGCACAGCTTTTAAGTAAGCAGCTCGTTCTTTATTCATCCGGCGTTGATAAACAAAATGATAAAAGGCGTACAGCACAGCAATCAGCAATCCAATAAAAACAATCCGACGGAAAAGCACTCCTGGCTCCTCAAACAGTGTGTACACGATCCCAAACGCTCCAAGAAAAAGGACAATCCCTATAAACGGATGCATCGTACGACGAAACATCCCGCCCCACCTCCTTTAAAAAATTACCGAACGTTCTCTTGTTCCTCTAACTGAAGCAATTGTTCGAACGATGCAATCGCTACTTCCACTTGGTCATCGGTCGGCTCTTTCGTCGTCAATAGCTGTAACCATAGCCCAGGATATCCAAGCCATCGCAAGACAGGAACATCTCTTAATCGGTTCGTTAGCTGCAATACTTCAAACGAAATGCCAAGAACGACGGGAATTAA
>NZ_JAILZV010000226.1 GCF_023512315.1 Anoxybacillus sp. | reverse complement strand
CCCTTTTTCATCGCGCACGTGCACAGCAATCATTCGCTTTGACACGTTGATTTGCGGTGCAGCTAATCCAATGCCAGGACGAAGTCCGTACTTCGCTGCTAATTCTTGATCTTGGCTCATTTTTACATATTCTAACAGACTTCGCAAAATCGCTTCATCTTCAGCAGATGCAGGAAGCGAAACTGGTTCTGCTACTTTTCGCAGCGTGGGATGGCCTTCTTTAATAATATCTTTCATGGTAATCATCGCATGTCACTCCTCGTATCAAAGTTAACGAAAGAAGGGATAAGTATTGAAATATTTATTCGTACTCATCGTTATTTTACTACAAGCATGCTCAACACCTGAACAACAAATCGCTCGTTTGTTTGAACAGCTCGGGAAATACGAAACAAATATAAGTGAGCATGAAAACCAACTTGCTCGTCTTGAACAGAAACAAGCAACTCTTTACAACGATATCATGGCGCTTGGGATGAAACAAGTAGATAATGTAGTCAAGTTAGCCGACGAAGCGGAAGCGATTATGAAACAAAGAGAAAAGCAGCTTGAAGAAGAATACCGTAGCATGAAAAAAATTTCCGAGCGAATGGAAATAATTAACACATACGCAGACGACCTTCAAGATGAAACGTTACAACGGCAGTTACGTCAACTCGTTCAAACAAGGCGTAAACAGTACGATTCTTATGAAAAACTATATGCTTATTACCATACGGCATTAACCGCTGAAAAAGAACTATACCGTCTTTTCAAGCAGTCGGATGTCACGTTGGCCGATTTGCAAACACAAATCGGTGAAGTGAATGAGGCGTATGCAAAATTGTTTGCGGCGAACGAGCAATTTAACGAATATACGAAGCAGTATAATCAAGAAAAAAAGCAACTATATAAAATCCTTCCATAGCAGCCGACTCGACAATTTTTTACCTCATCCGTGATATAGTACAGAATGTAGTACAGATCTGTTTATATACTATAACAGATCTTTTTTATTTTAAAAACGTATGAATAGTGTAATTTTGAAATATCAAAGTGATTGACGGTAGAAATGAGAAGGTGTAAACTTAAAAATAAAAGCGAAAATTGTATTAATTTTTTTTGATTAATTATTGATACAGTTTTTGTTATTGGCGTTTATTGACAACCAACTCACTAAAGCGATTGGCTATTGTCTTTTTCTCGCGAATTTTGGGAACATTAAAGCTAGAAATGACACTCGGTGAACTGACATTTAAATTTTCTAATAGAAGAAAGGTAGAGGTGAAAGGAATGGGTGCAAAAACATCCGTATTTCATGTAAAAGAGCAACTCGAAAAAGTAGCAGAGCAATTCCCGACATTCCAAATTTTAAATGAAGAGGGCGAAATCGTAAACGAAGCAGCGATGCCGGAGTTAAGCGATGAGCAATTAAAAGAATTAATGCGCCGGATGGTGTATACGCGTGTACTTGACCAACGCTCGATTTCATTAAACCGTCAAGGGCGACTTGGGTTCTACGCGCCAACCGCAGGACAAGAGGCGAGCCAGCTTGCAAGCCAATTTGCTTTAGAAAAAGAAGATTTCATTTTGCCGGGGTATCGTGATGTGCCGCAAATGATTTGGCATGGACTTCCGTTATATCAAGCGTTTTTATTTTCACGTGGTCATTTTCATGGCAACCAAATTCCTGAAGGTGTCAACGTATTGCCGCCACAAATTATTATCGGGGCGCAAATCATTCAAGCAGCCGGTGTGGCGTTAGGAATGAAAAAGCGTGGCAAAAAAGCGGTAGCGATTACGTACACAGGAGACGGTGGCGCATCGCAAGGCGATTTTTACGAAGGAATTAACTTTGCCGGTGCGTTTAAAGCGCCAGCGATTTTCGTTGTGCAAAACAACCGTTTTGCTATTTCGACACCAGTCGAAAAACAGTCCGCAGCAAAAACTATTGCCCAAAAAGCAGTAGCCGCAGGGATTCCTGGTATTCAAGTGGATGGCATGGATCCGTTAGCAGTATATGTGGCGGTACGCGAAGCTCGCGAACGCGCGATTAACGGCGAAGGCCCGACGCTTATTGAAACGCTTTGCTTCCGTTACGGTCCGCATACGATGGCAGGGGACGACCCGACGCGTTATCGCACGAAAGAATTGGAAAACGAATGGGAGAAAAAAGACCCAATCGTTCGTTTCCGTAAATTTTTAGAGAAAAAAGGATTGTGGAGCGAAGAAGAAGAAAACCGCGTCATTGAACAAGCGAAAGAAGATATTAAAGAAGCGATTAAGAAAGCGGACGAAACACCAAAACAAAAAGTGACCGATTTAATGAGCATCATGTACGAAGAGATGCCGTTTAACTTAAAAGAACAATATGAAATTTATAAAGAGAAGGAGTCGAAATAAGCATGGCGCAAATGACAATGATTCAAGCAATCACGGATGCGTTGCGCATCGAAATGAAAAACGATCCGAACGTATTAGTGTTTGGGGAAGACGTTGGGGTAAACGGCGGCGTGTTCCGTGCAACAGAAGGGCTACAAGCGGAGTTTGGCGAAGAGCGCGTATTTGATACGCCGCTTGCAGAATCAGGAATCGGCGGTTTGGCAATCGGTCTTGCGCTCCAAGGATTCCGACCTGTTCCGGAAATTCAGTTTTTTGGATTCGTGTATGAAGTCATGGATTCAATTTCTGGACAAATGGCGCGGATGCGCTATCGTTCTGGCGGCCGTTTCCACGCGCCGATTACGATTCGTTCGCCATTTGGTGGTGGTGTGCATACGCCAGAATTGCATGCGGATAGCTTAGAAGGGCTTGTTGCGCAACAGCCTGGATTAAAAGTAGTCATCCCTTCAACGCCGTATGACGCTAAAGGGTTGCTTATTTCTGCGATTCGCGATAACGACCCGGTCATCTTTTTAGAGCACATGAAGCTTTACCGTTCGTTCCGCCAAGAAGTGCCGGAAGGAGAATATACGATTCCAATTGGCAAAGCGGACATTAAACGCGAAGGAAAAGATGTGTCGATTATTACGTACGGAGCGATGGTACACGAATCATTGAAAGCAGCAGCAGAGCTTGAAAAAGAAGGTATCTCCGCGGAAGTTGTTGACTTGCGTACTGTGCAGCCGTTAGACATTGAAACGATTATTGCCTCTGTGGAGAAAACAGGTCGCGCCGTTGTTGTGCAAGAAGCGCAAAAACAAGCAGGTATTGCAGCAAACGTTGTCGCAGAAATTAATGAACGGGCGATTCTTAGCTTAGAAGCGCCAGTGTTGCGCGTAGCGGCTCCAGATACAGTATATCCGTTCTCGCAAGCAGAGCCAGTATGGTTGCCAAACTTTAAAGATGTCATCGAAACAGTGAAAAAAGTGATGAGTTTCTAACAAGTGCGTTTATTACGT
>NZ_JAILZV010000225.1 GCF_023512315.1 Anoxybacillus sp. | reverse complement strand
TTGGACATTTGTAGCATATCCATACCGATCTCGAGATATACATCTTCGGCCATGGTCTTTTGATTTTCACAGAAAAAGAGGGGAATGCCCCTCTCTTATTTTTGTTGCACTAATTTTACCATCATGTTCGCAATCGCGTGTTGTTCGCGTTCATCCGCTACGCTCCATAAGTCGGAAAGCAACCGTTCTTCCGGTGTTTTCGGGTCAACTTGTTTTGCTAAGTAGTCCCCGATTTGATACGCGACATCGGAAATTACTTCTTGGTTCAATCCTTGATGCTTCGCCTGTTCCAAGCGATCGCCTAAAAAGTCTTTCCATTGTTCAAAGTTGTCTAGTACAGACATAGTCTCCCTCCTCTATTCAGTTTCACGTATAGTTTGCCGCCTTCGGACAAAAATATACTTCCTTTTTGCTTCCCTAACAATACCATCCTCCATTGACGCTAATGATTTGCCCCGTAATGTAAGAAGCAGCATCCGAAAGTAAAAATGACACGGTTTGCGCCACTTCATTCGGTTCACCGATGCGTCCAAGCGGAATTTCTTCTGCTAGCTGTTGCAGTTCAGTTTCGTCAAATGATTGCAACATCTCTGTCCGAATCGCCCCTGGGGCAACGGCGTTTACGCGAATACCACTTGGCGCCAACTCTTTCGCTAATGCTTTCACAAACGTATTTTGTCCGCCTTTCACCATCGAATACACGACTTCACACGACGCTCCTGTCAGTCCCCAGATGGAAGAAATGACGATAATGTTGCCGCTTTTTTTTCGAATCATTGGAGAAAGCAATTTTTTTGTAATCAGCACCGGTGAAGTCAGATGAATCCGGACGATGCGTTGCACTTCTTCATCGGCCATATCGGTGAGGAGCCCGTAATAACTATTGCCGCTCACATGAACAATCGCATCCAATGGACGGTCGATTTGCGCGACAAGTTGTTCTGCCCCGTCTGGTGTTGCTAAATCCGCTTGAATAGCAGCACTCCATACATCTAGCTCCTCGCGTAACGATTCGACACGTAATTTGTTTCGATAATAATGCAAAAAAAGCCCATACCCGTCCCGTGCAAGCTGGCGAGCAATGCTCCTCCCGATTCCCCCGCTTGCTCCAGTAATTAATGCATATTTCATCATATCCCCCCTAAAAAAGCATCCTTATAAAAAGGATGCTCACACTCTTTCTTTCGGAACGACTTGGCAGACGGCAAGCTGTGATTCATGAAAACATTCGTCCGCCACTTTTCTCACGTCATCGACGGTTAACGATTGTAACACTTTCGCCACCTCAAACAAACTCGTTTCGTGAAATGCATAGCGCGTGAATTGATTCGCGATATATTCTGGAGAATTTAGGGCACGTAAAAAGGCGCCAATTTTTTTCTTTTTTACCCGTTCTAACGCTTCCGCTGTCAAGGAAGAGGCTTCAAACGACAAAATGATTTGTTTCAGTTCTTCAAAAAGGCGGTCAGGGTCGCTCGTATCCCCGCCGACAATCGCAAATCCGAACGATTCTTCTTCGGTATAGTCATACGCAAACGTTTCATCAATAATCCCCGTTTGGTAGAGCCGTTCGTAGTGGGAAGAACTTTTCCCAAACAAATAATCAAGCAACACGTTCATTGCCAATTCATGTGTTAGCTTTTCTTTTCCTTTGGAAACAACGTGCTTTGCTTTTATGCCGACTAAACATTTGCTCGTTTGTACGTGCATCGGAATGACACGCCGTGGAGTAGCTACCTCTTTTGGCTCTTCATATACGTATCGTTGAACCGGCTCTGGTGCCGTAAATGTTTTTTTCGCTTGGTTGCGGCGAATTTGTTCCATCATCGCTTGCTCGTCGATTGGTCCAACAATAAACAGAAGCATATTGCTCGGATGATAAAACGTTTCATAACATTCGTAGAGCAATTCTTTCGTAATGTCGGCAATCGATTCAACTGTCCCAGCAATATCAATTTTCACTGGATGATTTTGATAAAGGCTTTCAATCACGCCAAAATAAAGACGCCAATCTGGATTGTCATCGTACATACGAATTTCTTGCCCGATAATCCCTTTTTCTTTTTCGACCGTTTGTTCCGAAAAATAAGGGGATTGGACGAAATCGATTAACGTTTCGACATTTTTTTCGACATCGTACGTACTGGAAAATAAGTATGCCGTTCGCGTAAATGATGTGAACGCATTAGCTGATGCCCCTTGTTTGCTAAACTGATGAAACACATCTCCGTCTTCTTTTTCGAACAACTTATGCTCAAGAAAATGGGCGATGCCATCCGGGACACGTTTCATCTCTTTTTTTCCACGCGGAACAAATTGGTTATCGACCGAGCCGTATTTTGTCGTAAACACAGCATACGTTTTGTTAAACGCTTTTTTTGGCAACAAATAGACGTCGAGTCCATTCGGCATTTTTTCATAATACAATTGCTCTTGCAATTGGTCATAAACGATTTTCTCCATTATTTTCCCTCCATTCCAGTGAGGAAATAAATCGTATCGAGTTCTATTTGTTCAGCGACACGAACAACATCTTCGCGCGACACGTCTTCGATTTTCGCAAGCCATTCCTCCACTGGGCGCTTTCGAGCGGAGATGACGTTATGGTATAGTACTTCGACCAACCCTCTTGGGGTATCAAGCGTTTCAAGCAACTGATTACGAATGACTGCTTTCGTCTGCGCCATTTCCTCATCGGTAAAATCGCCTTGCTTCATCGCTTTCATTTGTTCATGAATAATATGGAGCGCTTTTTCATAATTCGCTGGCTCGATGCCGGTCATCACCATTAATAGCCCTTTATGGCTTTCGAGTCGAGAAGCGGCATAATATGCAAGGCTTGCTTTTTCGCGCACGTTAATAAATAGCTTTGAGTGGGAGAATCCTCCGAAAATGCCATTGAATTGTTGGAGCGCGTAATAATCGTCATCCTCGTACGTAATATGCGTACGGTAGCCAATGTTTAGCTTTCCTTGTTTCACGTATTGCTTTTCAACGACTTGGCGAACGCCGTGAACTGTTTTTCGTTGTGTAGGGACAGATGCGACGGTTTGTGCCGAACGGTTTGGAAACGAAAAATGGGAGCGAATCATTTCTAGCGTGTGCGCTTCTTCGATATCGCCAATGACATATAAATCGATTTCGTCTTCTTGCAGTACGTTTTTATAATAAGCAAATAAGTTTTCAGGCGTAATCGCCTCGACGTCTTCTAGCCGACCGTGCACGTGCAGGGCATACGGCTCATTTTGGCACATTTCTTCGACGAGGCGCAAATTCGCATAGCGCATTTTATCATCATATACTGATTGAATTCGTTGCTTTAACGCCCGTTTTTCTTGTTCGACGATTTGCGAAACGAACCGTCCGTTTTCTAACGCAGG
>NZ_JAILZV010000224.1 GCF_023512315.1 Anoxybacillus sp. | reverse complement strand
AAGCGATTTGTGGGATAAAAACTCGCCCGTACGAAGGTTCCGTCGTTTCGACGCAACTAAAAGTATCTGGGGTCGACGTCTTTTCCGCCGGTGAATTTATGGAAGGGGAAGGAACGTCTTCGATTAAAGTGTATGACGAGTTGCGCGGCATATACAAAAAAGTCGTTGTTCGCGCCGGAAAAATCGTCGGTGCGGTTTTATTTGGCGAAACAAGCGAAGGGCGAAAGCTATTGGAAATGATTCACCGAAACGAGCCGGTTTCGGACGCGTTCCAGCTATCCTTTTTCCAAGCGAATTCAACAACGCAAAGCACGGTCGCAACGATGGCAGATACGGATGTCGTATGCGGGTGTAACGGAGTCACGAAAGGTGCAATTTGCCAAGCAATTGTCGAGCATGGCTTGCGAACGGTCGAAGAAGTGCGTGACTGCACAAACGCGTCTCGTTCGTGTGGCGGCTGCAAAGGGTTAGTAACGGAACTATTGGAATATACGTTAGGGGAAACGTTTGATAAACAAGCGATGAAAGAAACGGTTTGCGGATGTACGACATTAAGCCGTAACGAAGTGATTGCCGAAATCAAAGCGAAAAAGCTGAAATATGTCAAAGAAGTAATGAGTGTGCTTGGATGGAAAACGGAAGAAGGGTGCTCCAAATGCCGTCCGGCGTTGAACTACTACTTAAGCATGTTATATCCAGGCGAATACGTCGATGAACTCGAATCCCGCTTCGTCAACGAACGGCTTCACGCCAATATTCAAGCAGACGGCACGTATTCAGTTGTGCCGCGCATGTATGGCGGAGTAACAACAGCGGAACAATTGCGGAAAATTGCCGACGTTGCCGAAAAATATAACGTGCCGATGATTAAGCTAACCGGCGGACAGCGCATTGATTTATTGGGGGTCAAAAAAGAAGATTTGCCGCGTATTTGGGCAGAACTTGACATGCCGTCCGGATATGCATACGCAAAAGCGCTCCGCACCGTGAAAACGTGCGTCGGCAATCAGTTTTGCCGCTTCGGCACACAAGACTCCACGGCGCTCGGTATCGAAATGGAAAAGAAATTCGAGCGGCTGAACACCCCGCATAAAGTAAAAATGGCGGTTTCTGCTTGTCCGCGCAACTGCGCCGAATCGGGAATTAAAGATGTCGGCATTGTCGGTGTCGACGGCGGTTGGGAAATTTACGTCGGCGGAAATGGCGGAACGCATTTACGAGCAGGCGATTTATTATGCACCGTCAAAACGGCCGAGGAAGTCATCGAAATGACAGGAGCATTTTTGCAATATTACCGCGAATCCGCCAATTATTTAGAACGAACATCGAAATGGGTCGAGCGCGTTGGGTTAGAGCATATTCGTGAAGTCATTTTTGCCCCAGAGATGCGAAAGCAATTACTTGATCGCCTAGAACAAGCACTACGAGCGACAAAAGACCCGTGGAAAGAAATTGTCGAAACGAAAGAGTTGCAAGAAACATTGTTTACGAACTTACAAGCAAAAGTACCAGTCAATCGGTAGGAGGAATGGTGTATGGCACGAGTAGAAATAGGTTCAGCAGCGCGTCTTGTCGAACGATTAGGAAAATGCGTCAAAGTAGGCGGGAGAGAATTGGCGCTATTTCGCCTATCCGACGGTCAGATTTACGCGCTAGAAAATCGCTGCCCGCATAAAGGCGGCGATTTGTCGCAAGGAATTGTTAGTGGCGAGTTCGTCTTTTGTCCCCTTCACGATTGGAAAATTTCCATCAAAGACGGAAACGTGCAAGCGCCAGATCATGGATGTGTGAAAACGTACAAGGTAGAAATCGAAGCGGGAAAAATGTATATCCAGCTGTAAGGGGAATGCCTATGACAAAAGATTTATTAAACTATTTTCGGCAAAAACAAAAAGATTACACGACAGAAACGGTGTTTGATACGCAATGCCCGTTTTGCAGCGTCCAATGTACGATGCAGCTCGTCGAAGAGCGAGTAGTGGAGCGCAGCCGCTATAAAGTACTAGCCAAAGACAACCCTACTTCCAACGGTCGGTTGTGCATGAAAGGGCTTTGTGCCCATCAACACGCCCTTCACCCAGAGCGGTTGCAGTTTCCACTGATGAAAAAAAACGGCGAGTTTGTGCGAGTGAGCTGGGAGGAGGCGCTTTCGTTTATTCGTGCCCGTTTTACCGCTATCCAAACAGAATTTGGCAATGATGCGGTCGGGGTGTACGGCGGTGGCTCGTTGACAAACGAAGAGGCGTATTTGTTAGGAAAATTTGCCCGTGTTGCCTTGAAAACAAAATATATCGATTACAACGGCCGCTACTGCATGTCTGCCGCTGCCGCCGCGATGAATGCAACGTTCGGGATCGATCGTGGGCTGACAAACAAACTATCGGAAATTCCGCACGCCCGCTGCATCCTATTGGCAGGAACGAACATTGCGGAATGCCAGCCGACGATAATGCCATATTTTCGGCAGGCGAAGAAAAACGGAGCATTTATCATTGTCATCGATCCACGAGAAACAGCGACGAGTGACCTAGCTGATTTGCATATAAAAGTGAAACCGGGGACGGACGCCGCCTTAGTCAACGGCATGTTATCGGTTATTTTAACGGAAGGGTACGTCGATGAAGCGTTTGTGAAGGAACGGACGGAAGGATATGAGGAACTAAAAAAACATATCGAACCTATCCAACTAGATGACATCGCCGCAATGACTGGGGTTGCTAAAGAAGTAATCCAGTTTGCTGCAAGGCAATACGCGTTAGCGCCAACCGGCATGATTTTCACCGCCCGTGGGGTTGAGCAACAGACAAACGGCTATATGACCGTCCGCAATTTTCTCAACTTAGCACTTGTTACTGGGAAAATTGGCAAAATCGGCTGTGGCTACGGAGCGGTTACCGGACAAGGGAACGGACAAGGCGGACGGGAACATGGGCAAAAAGCAGATCAGCTCCCAGGATATCGCTCGATTGAAAATCAAGCGCATCGGCAATATATCGCGAGCGTTTGGGGAGTTCCAGAAGAAGAACTGCCGAGAAAGGGAGTTTCCGCCTATGAAATGATGCAAAAAGTGGCGGCAGGCGAGATTAAAGCGATGATAATGATGGGCTCTAACCCGGTCGTCTCTAGCCCGAACGCCCGCTTTGTCGAACAGGCGTTGAAGACATTGCAATGTTTCGTTGTTGTCGACCTCTTTTTATCGGAAACGGCAGAACTTGCCGACGTCGTGTTGCCGACGTCTTCCTATTTAGAAGATGAGGGGACGATGACGAACTTAGAGGGACGGGTCACATGGCGTCCAGCGTCGCGCAAACGCCCAGGAGAAGTGAAACATGATTGGGAAATTCTTTGCGAACTTGCGAAAGTGCTAGGGAAAGGGGAGTATTTCTCATTTTCATCTGCAGAAGAGATTTTC
>NZ_JAILZV010000223.1 GCF_023512315.1 Anoxybacillus sp. | reverse complement strand
TCGGATGACCAGGGCGAGGCGTCTGCTTCTGTCGTCTTAAAAACAAAACCAGGCTATAAGTTTAGCGACGAACAGATAAAGGCGCTGTACCATCTCGTAGCAAAGAGCGTCCCTAATCTTCCTACTGACAATATCGTCATTATGAATCAATATTTTGAGTACTTTGACCTAAAAAATGATGAAAAATTTTCGACAGCGACCGCGTTTGCGACGCAAAACGAAATTAAAAAACAAATCGAACGCGACATTCAGCGCCAAGTTCAACAAATGCTTGGCACGATGATGGGGCAAGATAAAGTTGTCGTATCGGTGACCGCAGATGTCGATTTTACGCAAGAAAACCGAGAAGAAAATTTAGTTGCTCCAGTCGATGAGCAGAACAAACAAGGAATTGCCGTAAGCGTGCAGCGGATTAAAGAGACGTATTCTGGACAAGGGGCACAGCCAGGGGGAACAACTGGGACAGGCACAAGCGACGTTCCAGGGTATCAATCTTCCACAGGCAATTCAAACGGAGACTATGAAAAAACAGAAGAAACTATTAACAATGAAGTAAACCGAATCAAAAAGAAAATTGTCGAAAGTCCATATAAAGTACGGGATTTAGGCATTCAAGTGATGGTTGAACCGCCAAACCCGAAAAATCCGAACTCACTACCGCAGCAAACAGTGGATGACATTAAGAAAATTTTAGGAACCGTCGTTCGTACATCGATTGATAAACAAAACGGACAAACGTTGACTGACCAAGACATTCAAAACCGAATTGTCGTTTCCGTGCAAAAGTTCAACGGAAAAACAGATTTCACGCAGACGCAACCAACCATCCCGACGTGGGCGTATATTGCTGGCGGTGCGCTTTTACTCGTGCTCATCGGTCTAGTCGTCTTTCTCCTTATGCGTCGACGGAAAAAAGAAGACGAAGCGACGGACGAATTGGTTGCTGAACCCCTTATGCCGGAACTCCCGGATATTCATGAGGAGAAAGAAACAGAAGCAACATTACGGCGTAAGCAACTGGAAAAACTGGCGAAAGAAAAACCAGATGAGTTTGCGCAGTTGTTAAGAACATGGCTAGCGGAAGATTAAAAGGAGGGGGAACATGGCGAAGAAAGAAAAAAAAGGGGAACTTACAGGGAAGCAAAAAGCGGCCATACTCCTCATTTCCCTTGGACCAGACGTATCTGCGTCGGTATATAAGCATTTATCGGAAGAAGAAATCGAAAAGTTGACGCTTGAAATTTCAAACGTTCGCCAAGTGGCGACGCAAGAAAAAGAAGAAGTGATCGAGGAGTTTCATCAAATTGCCTTGGCGCAAGATTATATTGCCCAAGGCGGAATCGCCTATGCGAAAGAAGTGTTAGAAAAAGCGCTCGGTTCGGACAAAGCGATAAACATTATTAACCGGCTAACATCGGCGTTAATGGTACGTCCGTTTGATTTTGCGCGCAAGGCGGATCCAGCACAGCTATTAAACTTTATTCAAAACGAGCACCCACAGACGATTGCGCTTGTTCTTTCGTATTTAGAACCAACGCAAGCAGGGCAAATTTTATCGTCGCTTCCGCAGGAGATGCAAGCCGATATTGCGCGCCGGATTGCATTGATGGATAGCACATCACCAGAAGTCATTAACGAAGTAGAACAAATTTTAGAACGAAAGCTTTCGGCTACGGTTGTACAAGATTACACGCAAACCGGCGGCATCGAGGCAGTTGTCGAAGTGCTAAACGGCGTAGATCGTGCGACAGAACGGACAATTTTAGATGCGCTTGAAATTCAAGACCCTGAATTAGCGGAAGAAATTAAGAAGCGAATGTTTGTCTTTGAAGATATTGTCACGCTTGATAATCGCGCGATCCAGCGCATTATTCGCGAAGTTGACAACAACGACTTAATGTTAGCGTTGAAAGTATCTAGTGACGAAGTGAAAGATGTCGTCTTCCGCAACATGTCAACGCGGATGGCGGAAACGTTTAAAGAGGAAATGGAATTTATGGGACCTGTTCGTCTCCGTGATGTAGAAGAAGCACAATCGCGCATTGTAGCAGTGATCCGTCGCCTCGAAGAAGCGGGCGAAATCGTTGTTGCACGCGGTGGAGGAGATGATATTATTGTCTAATGTCATTAAAGCTCCGTTTGCGAAAACCGATCATCATAATAAAAAAATGATTGAAATAAAGCAGTATTTTTTGCAGCAACCGGCCGTTTCACCACTCGAGCAAAGTGAACAAGAAGATGCACAAATGTTGATCGACGAAGCGAAGCGGCAAGCGCAATTGATTCAACAAGAAGCGGAGCATTACTATCACTCCGTAAAACAACAAATTTTACAAGAACAAGAACAATGGCAAATCGAAAGACAACAGCTAGTGAGCGCAGCACAGCAGGAAGGATACGACGCTGGGTTTATTCAAGGAAAAGAAGAAGCGCTTCGTCAATATGAACAACTGATACACGAAGCAAAACGCATCATTGAAACAGCGAATGAGCAGTTTTATGAACAAATTGACGCAGCGAATGAAACGATTTTACTTATTGGGCTAAAAGTGGCCGAACGAATTATTGGGGAGAAATTGTCAGAAACTCACGAGCATTTTCTTTCGCTCGTGAAGCAGGCGATAAAAGAAGTACGGGAGCAGTCGGAAGTGAAAATATACGTTCATCCACGCTACTATGATTGGCTTGCGCAGCAAAAGGAAGAACTAAAAGCGATGTTTAGCGAGCCGGTCGATCTTTTTCTCTATCCAGATGAACAGCTGGAAGAGGCGGGATGTATTATCGAAACGCCGTTTGGACGCATCGATGCTAGTGTAGATACACAATTGCAACAAATAAAAGAGCAGTTGCTTGAGCGGCTCGAGGAGGCAACAACGTGAATTGGCAAACGCTCCTGCATGAGATTGAAACGCTTGACTCGTATAAGCGGTTCGGAAAAGTGACACGCGTTATCGGACTAATGATTGAAGCAAAAGGACCGGAAAGTTCGGTTGGCGATGTTTGCTATATTCATGTCGGCGGAGGAAGAAAAAAAATCGCGGCCGAAGTCGTTGGCTTTCGTGAGCAGCATGTATTGCTTATGCCATTTTCCACTGTTCAAGATATCGCGCCAGGCTGCATTGTCGAAGCAACCGGGAAACCGCTACAAGTAAAGGTAGGCGTAGAGTTAATTGGGAAAGTGCTTGATTCGCTCGGACAGCCGTTAGACGGCGGGGCACTTCCAAAAGGGTTGCGTTCGCTATCGATTGAACAAGAGCCGCCAAATCCGCTGTTGCGTCCACCGATTGCCGAGCCGGTCGAAGTTGGTGTTCGCTTAATCGATAGCTTGTTGACAGTCGGAAAAGGACAGCGCGTCGGCATCTTTGCCGGTTCAGGCGTTGGAAAAAGCACGTTGCTCGGCATGATTGCCCGCAACACGAATGC
>NZ_JAILZV010000222.1 GCF_023512315.1 Anoxybacillus sp. | reverse complement strand
GAGAGCTTCGCTAATTTTTCAAGCGATGTGTCTTTGCGCGGCGATTCATCGTCTGCGACAACGAGCGGTTCGCCTTTTCGTTGCGGAATTTCGACTGGGACGATTTCTTCCGCAAACACTCCTGCTTCTATCGCCGCGATTGCCCGCTGATGGCTCCGATATGCCCACGCGTCTTGCGCTTCGCGGGAAATATTTAGTTCTTTTGCCGTTTCTCCGCCGTATATGCCCATATGCACCCCAGTAAAGCTGCACGTTAATCCGTCATATACCATTAAATCTTTCACCGTCGAATCGCCCATGCGCAATCCCCAGCGCGCTTTCGGCAACACGTACGGCGCATTGCTCATCGATTCCATTCCACCAGCGACAATTACTTCGCCGTCGCCTGCACGAATAATTTGATCTGCTAATGTGACACTACGCATCCCTGAAGCGCATACTTTGTTAATCGTTTCTGTACGCACTTCCCATGGGATTCCGGCATAGCGAGCGGCTTGCCGGGAAGGAAGCTGCCCTTGTCCTCCTTGGAGAACCGTACCTAAAATGACTTCGTCTACTTGTTCAGCGCTTACATTTGCGCGCGCTAGCGCTTCTTTTACCGCAATGCCCCCTAACTGAGCAGCAGTAAACGTGCTTAACCCTCCACCAAATTTGCCAAATGGTGTGCGTACTCCGCTTAAAATGACCGTTTTCCCCATCGTCCTCTCCCCCTTAAAAAATATATAGATGCCCAAGCGCTACCAAAACGGCAACGGCGTGAGCGAAAGAAAGCGATTACAAATCACCGACTGAACGTTCGCTCAGTGTGTGTCGTTTAGGAGGAAGGTGTTTTGCACACCTTCCTCTCTATTATACCAACTATTTTAAAAAATACGAATTATTTATGCAATTTTTTTATGAAGCAACTTCTTTTTTATCTCCAAACACAGCTTTTTCAAGCAGTTCCGCAATGTCATACGTCGCGACTTTCTCCTCGACTTCTTTCGCTTTCGTTCCATCGCTTAACATCGTTAAGCAGTACGGACAGCCGGAACTGATGACGGTTGGGTTGACCGCTAACGCCTGCTCCGTGCGTGCGACGTTAATGCGCGTGCCTGTCGTTTCTTCCATCCACATTAAGCCACCACCCGCACCGCAGCACATTCCTTTTTCGCGGTTGCGTTCCATCTCCACAAGTTTCACTCCAGGAATCGCTCGCAAAATGTTGCGCGGCTGCTCGTACACTTCGTTGTAGCGGCCAAGATAACAAGAATCGTGGAAAGTAATCGTTTCGTTTACTTCGTATTTCGGCACTAACCGCCCTTCTTCGACAAGCTTCGCTAACAATTCGGTATGGTGGTACACTTCTGCTTCAAATCCGAAATCCGGATATTCGTTTTTAAACGTGTTGTATGCATGCGGGTCAATCGTGACGATTTTCTTCACGCCTGCTTTTTCAAATTCGGCGATATTATTGGTCACCAGTTCTTGGTATAAAAATTCGTTTCCTAACCGGCGCGGCGTGTCGCCAGAGTTTTTCTCTTTATTGCCTAAAATCGCAAATTTGACGCCTGCTTCGTTTAACAAACGGGCAAAAGCTAAGGCAATTTTTTGACTGCGGTTATCAAACGACCCCATCGAGCCGACCCAGAATAAGTATTCGAATTCTTCGCCTGCCTTTTGCATTTCTTTTACCGTTGGAATATGCACGTCTTCGCGCAATTCACGCCAATTTTCTTTTTCTTTTCGGTTGAGTCCCCATGGGTTGCCTTGGCGTTCGATATTGGTCATCGCCCGTTGCGCATCTGGGTTCATTTTTCCTTCCGTTAACACGAGGTAGCGGCGAAGGTCGATAATTTTATCGACATGTTCGTTCATGACCGGGCATTGATCTTCGCAGTTGCGGCATGTCGTACAGGCCCAAATTTCTTCCTCTGTGATGACATCCCCAATCAAGTTCGGCATTTCGACCGTAGCTGCTTGTTCTCCGTATCCGGCAAACGCAAGCTGGTTCCCTTTTGTATGTTTAAACGCAAATACTGGCACCCAAGGCGCTTTTGACGTGACCGCTGCCCCTTTTTCTGTTAAGTGGTCACGCATTTTTAAAATTAAGTCCATTGGCGATAACATTTTTCCTGTTCCTGTCGCCGGACACATGCTTGTACAGCGACCGCACTCGACACAGGCATATAAATCAATGAGCTGCGTTTGTTTAAAGTCTTCAATTCTTCCGACGCCAAACGACTCTTGCGTTTCGTCTTCAAAATTAATTTTCTCCAGCTTCGGACGCGACAACCGGCTGAAAAAGACGTTCACCGGCCCTGCAATTAAATGTGCATGCTTCGATTGTGGAACGTATACTAAGAAAGTAAGTAAAATGAGTAAGTGCACCCACCAAGCAACGTAAAAGAGAACGGTCGCCCCTGTTGTTCCGACCCACGAAAATGCTCCAGCAACAAGGGAAGCAACTGGCTCGCTCCATGTCGCGTCTTCGCCATGCCAAATCATGCTCATGCCGTTTCCGAATAATACGGAAAGCATTAACCCGCCGATAAAAATTAAGACAAGCCCTGCTTTAAAGTCGCGCTTTAAGCGGACAAGCTTTTCGATGTAACGGCGGTAAAACGCCCAAAACACCGCAAGCAAAATAAGCAATGTCACAATTTCTTGGAAAAACGTAAAGCCTGGATAAAGCGGTCCGAGTGGTAAATGTCCTTCTGGAATTAGCCCTTTAATAATAAAATCAATCGCACCAAACTGGACGAGAATAAACCCGTAAAAAAAGATGACGTGAATCAAGCCGCTTTTTTTATCTTTTAACAACTTTTTCTGACCAAACACATTCACCCAAATTTTTTCGAGGCGCTCTTTGACTTTCTGGTCAAACTCGACTTTTTTGCCTAGCTTAATATAGGCGATGCGCGTTTTCACTAAATACACAAACAAATGTAATGCGTAAGCGGTTACAAATAAAAACGCAAGAAAATTAACAATAAGTAACGAATTCACCATGTAACTCCCCTTTCCCCCTTTATGGCACTAAAGAAAAAATATTAACAACAAAAGGAATTTTCAGAATCATACCCCTTGGTTTTATTTTAATTATGAATGAGCATTCAGTCAACAATGTTTTTGCTGGCGAGCATGTTAATTTTTTTCATAACGGGTACATTAATGACATAATGACTTACAACATAGGAGGGACGTATGGTGGTATGGGTAGTTGCCATTTTGCTGCTTATCGCTCTTGATGAGTGGCTCGGTCGCCGACGAAAGCGACATGCTCCAAAAAGAGAATATCCGGTGCGGCAAAGCAACATCACGTTGTTCACCAACGGACAACATTTATTCGCCGATTATTTCCAGGAAATACAGAAGGCAACGCACCATATTCACGTTTTGTTCTATATTGTCAAAACGGACGACATTAGTCAACAATTTTTTTCTCTTTTACAACAAAAGGCAAAAGAAGG
>NZ_JAILZV010000221.1 GCF_023512315.1 Anoxybacillus sp. | reverse complement strand
AGTAAGCAACGCTATACGGAAGAGGAAATCAACACGGCGTATGCGTATATCGAAAAATTGCGTGGATATGTATACAGTAAGGCGTAAGCGACCGAGAGTGTCTAAATAAAGACACTCTCGCAAACATACGGAGCTATGCAGTCGCCTCCGCTTTTCGTGTTTTATTCGTCGCTTAGCCGTTTTCCACCGACAGCATAATGGTTTTTCGCCATTTCTTCGATAAATACGACGATTTTTTCTTTTGGCGCACCGGTTGTTTCTGCGACTGCTTCGGTTACTTTTTCAACGAGCGCTTTTTTCTGTTCGTCTGTTCGTCCTTCGAGCATTTTGACGGTTACGTAAGGCATAGCGATTCCTCCTTGTTTGACGTTTCACTGTTATTGTATCATGAAACCGACGATTTCAGGCGAATCGTGGTATACTGAGTAATAAAGAAAAAAAGGGGTTTATCACGTGGATCAATTGTTACCATATTCACTAAATGAAATTCCATATGTGTTCATGGCGTTGGCGATTGCTTTTTCTGTCCATGAATTTGCTCATGCGTACGTCGCTTACAAGTTCGGCGACCCGACGGCGAAAAATCATGGGCGTTTAACGTTATCGCCGCTTGCGCATTTAGACGTATTAGGGACGTTGCTTATTTTTTTAGCGGGGTTCGGCTGGGCAAAACCGGTGCCGGTCAATCCGCATCATTTCAAAAATCCGCGTTTAGCAGGGATTCTTGTATCAGCAGCTGGGCCACTCAGCAACCTGCTTTTGACTGCTATCGGTTTTCTCGCTTGGTACAGCATGGCTCGTTTTGGCGTCATGGATCTCATTCCCGACTGGTTTGCGGCAGGATTTGAAACGTTTTTCTCTATTTTCATTGGGCTCAATGCGCTTTTGTTTGTGTTTAATTTGTTGCCGTTTCCACCGTTAGACGGGTATCGGATTATCGAAGACTTGTCGCCGCGCCATCTGCGGGCGAAAATGACGCAGTGGGAAAATTATGGAGCGCTTATTTTCCTTATTCTCGTCTTAACGCCGCTTGATCGATATACGATTCATCCGATTTTTAATGTGGCGGTGCCGTTTGTGTTAGATCGGATGCAGACGTTCTTCTCTACAATCTTTTTTTAGCGGGGTGATTGAATGGAACAAAAAAAGAAACCGATTGGATTTAATATTATTAAAAGCGACCCGACCGCGGGACACGGCGGCTTTGGCGCCGGCGTCCTTAGCTTAGATAACGTATCGCCAGTCATTATTGATGTGGACGCCGGCGAAGCGTTCGTGGACATCGGTGCGATGCATGCGCGCAGCGCCGTTGAAAAAGGGATTAAATTTACGCCAAACCGCGACGAAGTACCGAACGGGAAGCCGTATTGGCTCGTTTGGGTAACGATTGATCGAAACGAAGCCGGTCCTTATTATGCTGGGGTGACTGCGTGCGAAATGACCGTCGATCGCGAAGCACGGCGAGGGTATAAACTGCTTCCAGACCACGTCAATAAGCTCGATAAATCGTTGAAGCGGCGCATCATCGTCGACCATATGGACGAAAAATCGAAGCAAGTGTTAGCGGCATTTTTACAGCAACACGACGTCGAGATGTGGAACCGCTCGAGCGAGGAGCTAAAGGAAGGTTTAGGGGAATAGGGATATTTATCCATAGATGTGACGGTTTTGTGAACGTATACAGGCAGGGACTTGAGCTTTTTTTGGAAACGGAGTAAACTAAACCTACATGCATAACACAATAAAACTAGGACAAGAAAAACCTCAAGCGGCGAACGCTTGAGGTTTTTCCTTATTTCCATATTCAAAACCATTCAAACAGTTTTTCCAACCAATTGCTTGATTTGTCTTTATGCCCTTTCTTTTTCTTCTGTTTCTGCATGTGATCGGTACAATATTCGCTCGGTTCTGTGCCCGTGATGTAGTAGGTGAGCCGCTTCACAGGACAGGCGTCCGTAGCGAGTTTTCCGTTGTCAGGGTCGATGTATACACCGACGACTCCTTTCGTTGGCGTAAATGCTTTTACAGGTTCTTTTTGTAAGCTTTTTTCCATAAACTGCACCCAAATTTTTTTCGCATATTGTTTTTCCGACGGTTTCGTCATTTTTTCTCCGCGGTCATAGCCAGTCCAAATGCCGGCGACAAGCTGTGGCGCGTAGCCAATCATCCAGCTATCTGTTTCTGTCGTCCCTGATTTTCCGGCGTAAGGGCGAGTAATATCGCTTGCGATTGTTTGCCCAGTGACGGTTGTGTAGTCGTTTAATTTTGGATCGAACATGCCGGTCATTAACTCGGTCGTGACAAACGCAGCGTCTTTGTCAAGCACTTGTTCTTCGTGTTGCGTTGCTTCGTAAATGGTTTCCCCTCGATAGTTGACGATTTTTTTAATAAAGATCGGCTCGATTTTTTTGCCGCCGTTAGCAAGAATACCGTAGGCGGTGACCATGTCGAGCACTTTTACTGGTGACGTTCCGAGCGCAAGCGACGGTACTTTTTTTAATTTGCTCGTAATGCCGAGTTTTTTCGCTGTTTCCACCAGCTGGTCTTCCCCGATAAACAAATGCGTTTTTACGGCAAACACGTTATCCGATAACGCAATCGCTTGCGCCAACGTAATCGTATCGTTCGCATAATAATTGTTGTAGTTATGTGGCGTATACGTCGAGCCGTCATCAAGCGTAAATGTCGTCAACTCGCTACGCATTTCCGTGGACGGTGTAAACCCTTGTTTAATTGCGGCATAATAAAGAAATGGTTTAAACGTTGAGCCAGGTTGCCGCTCGGCTTGTATCGCGCGGTTATACTGGCTTTTTTTATAATCTCGTCCACCGACAAGCGCCTTTACTTCCCCTGTGCGCGGATCCATTGCGACAAGCGCTGCTTGAATAGCCGATGATGGGTCAATAATTTGTTCAATTTGTTGCTCCGCGATTGCTTGCATGTTCGGATCTAATGAGGTGTAGACACGCAATCCGCCCATTTCAATCGTCCGTTCATCGAGCCCGATTTTTGTCCGTAATACGTATTTTACAGCATCTTGAAAATAAGGAGCGATTGGTTTTTGCACCATTTCGTGATGGCGCGAGTATACAAGCGGCGTGCGGTACGCTTGTTCCGCCTCTTTTTGGCTAATATAGCCGCTTGCCACCATCGCTTGTAACACCATTTTTTGGCGCTGCTTTGCTCTCGTTTCATTGACGAATGGCGAGTAATACGATGGTCCTTTCGGGATACCGGCTAGCATGCTTGCTTCACTTAACGTCAACTCGTTTGCTGATTTCCCAAAATAGTAGCGAGCGGCAGCTTCTACTCCGTACACGCCGTGACCGTAATAAATCGTATTTAAATAGCCTTCTAAAATGTCTTGCTTCGTATAGTTCACTTCCAGTCGAATTGTATATAGCGCTTCTTGCAATTTTCTTTCCCATGTTTTATCCAATGTTAAAAATAAGTTGCGTGCATATTGCTGGGTAATCGTGCTTGCCCCTTGCACTTTTCGC
>NZ_JAILZV010000220.1 GCF_023512315.1 Anoxybacillus sp. | reverse complement strand
TCGCTAGTTTTGTGTATCTTTCTGGACTATAGGAGCGTCCTTTTCTAATCACATGTTTGTTATGATGATATGCTAGCAATTCTATACTATTTTTAAAGGTACCTTTATACCAATACCGTGCGGGACCCTTTGCTACTTGTGCTGCTCGAAATGCTTTAAATGCAGCTCCTCCAACAAGCCCCACACCTGCCGCAATCGCCGCAGCCTTCCAACCACCTCTTTTAAAAGCCTTATACCCATCATAAGCTGCAAACGCCGCATTGATCGCCAACCAAGCCCAGTGCCCATCCGGATCCACCATCATCACCGGATTGTTGTTTGCATACGTATATCCGTTTTGGGTGATTGGATCATCTTTATCTCCTGGATCTGGATCCCTTGAAATAAACCTCGCCGTCTCCGGATCGTAATACCGCGCTTGGAGGTAGTACAGTTTGGTTTCTTTATCATAATAATACCCTGCATACCCAAATGGTTGTCCAGCGACCGCAGCATCTTCGGAAACAGACAGGACTTTGCCCCATGGGTCATAGCTGTAGGAAGCTACTGTTGCGCCATTTTCATTGACAATACGTACGACATCACCGCGGTAGTTCGTCACATAATAGAACGTGTCACCATTTGAATTCGTGACCGTGTTCGGTTTCCCATTCACCCATGTAAACGCCCATATCGTTTGACCGCTGTCATCTGTGATGCGGATTAAGTGCGGACCATCATAGTGATAATGGTACGTGACACCATGACCGTTTTCGTTTCTCTCAGTCCATCTGGGCGATACGTGAAGCTGACGACCGTGTTGCCGTTTACGTCTTTGACTGAAAGCAGGCGTCCTTCTCCGTCCCATGTGTATTGGTAGCGGTCGTCCTTAAGGAGGTTCCCGGCGTCATCATATGTGAACCCTTCGATTTCATTGGCCGCATTAAACGTCAGCGTCTTGCTGTGCGGATTTTTCAAGTTCCCAGACGCGTCATAGTCGTATTGAACCGTATTGCCTTAATACGTCCATGACTTCAAACGGTTGGCGAAATCGTACGTATATGAATCTGCACCATCAAAGCACGTTACAATATTTCCATCCACATCGTATATATAGCGAAGATCCAACGCATTTTCTATACCGACAACATGCTAACTCGTTAATCTTCCTGCGTCACGATTATTTGAAAAAATCAGCCTAAAATAATGGGCTAATTTACAATTATACGTTTCAATCTGGCTCTCTGCATTGTATGTATATATCCAATTTCTTCTTTAAATTTATAAAAAAAGCCTTAAGAAGGAGCAAATGTGCTCTCTTAAGGCAATTTCATATGATTGCAAAGCAGCTATCTTTTAATCTAGCAAGTTGCCTAGCGATTAGTTAATGACTAGATCCACTAAAACTAATTCGACTAGATAGCACTACTTTATTTGTTTTACAAAAATATTATTATTAGGAAAATGCAACAATATGGTTGAACCTGAGGCAAATAATATTTCAAAAGACAAAGTACTTTCATCTACATCAAGAAGTTCCTCATATCCCCAATCATCAAATCCTGTATCATCAGATGTACCATTATGATTAATAAATATTTTTTTTACATTTTCAACTTTTATTTTCCATGTCTCTATTTCATTGGTAACGACCATTTCAACTTTTATTTTCCATTTTCTAAAATCATATCCTTCTTGAATCACTTTAAATTCGTTAAGAGTATAGTCATGAAATCCTTTTTCAACGAGAATTTTATACGCTTCATCAGATATTCTTTTTTTTAAAAATTTTATCCTCTCATAATAGGCTTTATCGTTCCTTAGCCATTGCTTCTCCGCCTCCGGGGATTGATCGCCCCAGAGCTCAAAAGTGTAATATTTCACCACATATTCCTCCTTGCTGATGTAATTTTTATGGTATAACCAAGTTGGCTGGCAAAGTCGGCCATAATGGTGGCAATAGAGAAGGCGCCATCCTTACTCCTCTATATACAATATACCCTGCACCAGCTGCTGCACCAACTTTTGCTGCTTTTTTGGCAGCATCCTTTGCTTTTTTTTCTTTTTGTTTTTTTTCATATTTTTTAGCGTTTGCATCCCAGTCCCATTTTGTTTTTTGCTTTAACACCTTTTTAACCCATTTAGGTGGCTCACCACTACTATTTTTATGCTTATCGTGAATAGAGCCGTCTGCATTTTGAGAATAATGCTGGCCTTTTGGTCCATAAAGGTGTACATGTTTTTGAGTACTGCCTTTCGCACTATCAATTCTTGCCTTCCAGCCTTGCCCCAAATCATACCATTTATTACTATAACCATTGGGATCAGTGTACATAACTGGATTATTTTCTGTGTAAATATACGCATTTTGTGAAAGTGGATTATCTAAATCTCCCG
Organism: Anoxybacillus sp.; assembly: GCF_023512315.1. GTDB lineage: Bacteria > Bacillota > Bacilli > Bacillales > Anoxybacillaceae > Anoxybacteroides. The sequence continues at coordinate 1,147 of NZ_JAILZV010000220.1, read as the reverse complement.
GATCTGGATCTCTCGAAAGAAACCTCGCCGTCTCTGGATCGTAATACCTTGCCTGTAGGTAGTGCAGCTTCGTTTCCCTATCATAATAATATCCTGCATATCCTAGCGGCTGTCCAGCCACGGCCGCATTTTCCGAAACCGAAAGCACTTTTCCCCACGGATCATAGCTATAATTCGCGACCGTCGTTCCGTTTTCGTCGACAATGCGGATAACATCGCCGCGGTAGTTCGTCACATAGTAGAACGTGTTACCGTTTTGGTTTGTGACCGTGTTTGGCTTGCCATTCGCCCATGTCAACGCCCATATCGTTTGACCGCTGTCATCTGTGATGCGGATTAAGTGCGGACATCATAGTGATAATGGTACGTGACGCCATTGACTGTTTTCGTTTCTCTGAGTCCATCTGGGCGATACGTGAAGCTTGCAATCGTGTTGCCGTTTAAGTCTTTGACCGAAAGCGGGCGTCCTTCTCCATCCCATGTGTATTGATAACGGTCGTCTTGCAAAAGGTTGCCGGCGTCATCATACGTAAACCCTTCGATTTTTCTACAAACGCCTTGTTTCCCTGCTTATACAGGATTTCCAAGGACTATGTGTATAGGCTGTTGCTCTTGCGACTTACTCGTACTACCCTCTTCTAGTAAAAAAGAAACCTTGAAAGGCATATAGCCAATCAAGGTTATCTTCCAATCTCGAAATTTCTTAATGGTAGAGATACTTTGATTTTGGTTATCTATATACATGCACTTTAAAGTAATGACTTCTGTATGAACACCTTTTTCCATGGCTATACTGCTCCTACATACTCATGTATAAAAGGAGCGGAAATGACATGAAACGTCTTAAAATTACAAATGATCACGGATGGACGCCTCGAACCCTTCGGAAACAAGAACGGAAAATCAAAGATGCTTCTCTTCGTGCTCGGGTGACCGCCGTTCGCCTCGTCATGGAAGGGTATCTCGGAAAAGATGTCGCGAAAATGGTCAACCTATGCCGTCAATCGGTTGCTCTCTACGTCGCACGGTTTAATGAAGGTGGGCTCGACCATCTACTCGATCGTCGCTTTCCACCTGGTCGCGTGCCATTTCTTACGAAAGAACAACAACAAGAAATCAGACAACTCGTGTTAACCACCACCCCTGT
>NZ_JAILZV010000219.1 GCF_023512315.1 Anoxybacillus sp. | reverse complement strand
CAGCGCGTTTCGTCGATAAGCGAGCGTCCTCCGCTTTTCTTATTGACGCTTCGTTTTGTTCAGTTTTCAAAGAACATTCATTTTCACCGGTCGCTTAAGGCGACCTCTTTAATATACCATGTTTTATTTTCTGTAGTCAAGATGTTTTTTTCTTTTTTTATTTTACTCGCTAAGTGAAAAGTGACGTATTTAAATCTACCATACTGCTTATTCTAAGTCAACTATCTTTTTTTAAAAATAGGGAGCACTATTATTTTGCGCTCCCTTAGCTAAATCATTTATTGCGCATTTGTGGGAACAATAGCACATCACGAATAGAAGGAGAATTTGTTAATAACATAACAAGACGGTCAATGCCAATTCCTAATCCACCTGTTGGAGGCATACCGTATTCTAATGCTTCAATGAAATCTTCGTCCATCTCGTGCGCTTCGTCATTCCCTTGTTCCCGTTCTTTTAATTGTGCTTCAAAGCGCTCGCGCTGGTCAATTGGATCGTTTAATTCGGTGAAGGCATTAGCGTGTTCACGCCCGACGATAAACAACTCGAAACGGTCGGTAAAGCGTGGATCCTCTGGATTTTTCTTTGCCAACGGTGAAATTTCGACCGGATGACCGTAAATAAACGTTGGCTGAATGAGTTTATCCTCTACTTTTTGTTCGAAAAACTCGTTTACGATATGCCCAAATGTCATATGCGGCGCTACTTCTACCCCATGTTCTTTTGCTAATGCTCGCGCTTCTTCATCGCTCATTTGTTTCCAGAAGTCAACTCCAGTGTATTCTTTAACGGCATCGACCATATGCAGCCGCTTCCATTTCGGAGTCAAGTCGACTTCATGTTCTCCGTATTGAATTTTTGTCGTTCCTAATACTTCTTGAGCAATGTGAGCGATCATATTTTCCGTAAGGTTCATAATGTCTTCGAAGTCGGCATATGCTTCGTATAACTCAAGCATTGTAAACTCTGGATTATGGCGTGTAGATACGCCTTCATTACGGAAGACACGACCAATTTCATATACTTTCTCTAGCCCTCCAACAATGAGACGTTTTAAGTGTAACTCAATCGCAATGCGCATATATAGCGGGATATCTAACGCATTATGGTGCGTAATGAACGGACGAGCCGCCGCCCCGCCAGCGATGGAATGCATCATTGGCGTTTCCACTTCTAAATACCCATGATTGTCTAAATAACGGCGCATCGATTGAATAATTAAGCTGCGCGTAATAAATGTATTTTTGCTTTCTGGATTCATAATTAAATCTAAGTAACGTTGACGGTAGCGTTGTTCAATATCCTTTAATCCATGATATTTTTCCGGCAAAGGACGCAATGCTTTTGTTAATAACTCATAAGAAGAAACTTTAACGGACAATTCGCCAACTTTTGTTTTAAATATCGTTCCATGAACACCGACAATATCTCCTAAATCTGATGTATCGAACAGTTCATATTGTTCTTCGCCAACATCGTCTTTTCGAACGTAAATTTGAATTTGTCCTGTTAAATCTTGAATGTGGGCAAAGCCGGCTTTCCCCTTGCCACGTTTTGTCATAATGCGCCCGGCAATCGCTACTTGGATTTGTTTTTCTTCTAACTCTTCTTTAGATAAATCTCCGTATAGCTCAAACAATTGTTGTGCTTTATGGGTGCGCTCAAACCGTTTTCCAAACGGATCAATCCCTTTTTCTCTTAGCTTATTTAATTTTTCTCGACGAACTCGTAGCTGGTCATTTAATTCTTCATGACTCATAACATTCACTCCATTTTACAATTTTATTAAAAATACTGCCAGCAAAAGCCGGCAGTGAACGAAACCGGTAGGCCTCTTTCATTACACAGCCTGAGCATTTTGTTTTGCTTCTACTTCTTTCACAAAATTCATTAACAAGGAAACAAGCTCCTCACGAGTATTGCATTCATTAACCGCGTTACGTACTTTCGCATTTCCACGAACACCTTTTAAGTACCAAGCAGCATGTTTTCTCATTTCTTTGACCGCAATATGCTCATTTTTTAAGGCAATCAACCGGTCAAGATGTAAAATGCACACATCGATTTTTTCGCGGACAGAAGGTTCTGGAATCAATTCCCCTGTTTCTAAATAACGAACTGTCCGATAAATCATCCAAGGATTCCCAAGGGCAGCACGGCCGATCATTACACCGTCTACTCCTGTTTCTTCAAGCATTCGTTTCGCGTCTTGCGGTGTTTGGACATCACCATTCCCGATGACAGGAATATTTACGGCTTCTTTCACTTGTTTAATGATGTTCCAATCCGCTTTTCCTTCATACATTTGTGCTCTTGTTCTACCGTGCACAGCAACCGCTTTTCCACCAGCTCGCTCGACGGCTTGGGCATTTTCGACCGCGTAAATATGGTGTTCATCCCACCCTATCCGCATTTTTACGGTGACTGGTTTTTCGACGGCGTCGACAACGGCGCTTACGACATCGTAAATTTTATTTGGGTCTAGCAACCATTTGGCACCAGCATCACACTTAGTTATTTTTGGAACAGGGCACCCCATATTAATGTCAATGATGTCAGCGTTCGTATGTCGATCGACAAATCGAGCCGCTTCGACCAATGTTTCTTTCTCTCCGCCAAAAATTTGTAAGCTCAACGGTTTTTCCCGTTCATCGATATAAAGCATATCTAACGTTTTTTCGTTATTAAATAAAATCCCTTTATCGCTCACCATTTCTGCACAAACAAGCCCCGCGCCAAACTCTTTCACCGTCAAACGAAACGCAGAGTTACATACGCCCGCCATTGGAGCAAGCACGACGCGGTTTTTAATTTCAACATCGCCAATTTTAAACACATCTATCCCTCCTTTCTGCACATTTAACACACGAGTGTTGATTATCCATTATTTTACTAAAAAAAATACAGAATCATATGACTGAACACAAGTTTTCCTGCCTCCTCCCTCGAACAAGAACGCCAGCGGCAAATGACATTTGCCCGCAAAGCGTTCATTGTTCGAGGAGGGCATGCTGTGCGCATGCCCAGTCGGCAAGCGAACCGCTTGCCGACTACAGCAGAAAAGCTAGAAATAGGGCGATGTTAACTGGTTTTTATTGGTTAATCAACATGCCTGGAAAAATACGCAAAAAGAGCCTAGCCCTTTTTGGTTAGGCTCGATACACGACCATCGCTGAAAAGCAATAGATTTGTTCCCCTTCCGATTCCATTAACGCGACATCGTATTTAATATCGATAAGCTGCCCTTCTTTTAACCCTGCCAAAAACTGATTCACCGATGTTTCTAAATCTTTTTCGTGCTCTTCATCGAACACTTTCACTTTATACATTCTCCTCCCCCCTCGGAAATATAGTTCTTTCTGTACGGCAAAAATCCTTTCTACACAAAAAAACACAAAGCTGTAAAAGCTTTGTGTCATTTTTGGACGATTTCCCCGCTCCATGCGAGCATGCCACCGGTCATGTTGCATACGTTATAGCCTAGCCCTTGCAAATAGTAACAAACGTTTCCGCTACGTGCGCCGGAACGACAAATAAAAATGTATTCTTCGCCTTTTTTGAATTCGTCTAAGCGGTT
>NZ_JAILZV010000022.1 GCF_023512315.1 Anoxybacillus sp. | reverse complement strand
TGGCAAGCTTTTTTTATCATTCATTGCGTAAAATCAACAAAAAATCGGGGTACGTCTTTAAAACTTTTGACAGTACCTTATATGTTAGGGGGGACGTCCTATGAAAAAAGAGGCATCGATGAGGAATGAAAAGCGGGCGGAACGCATTTTAGGCTACTCGCTTGTAGCGCCGGCATTGCTACTTATTTTAGCAGTGGCAATTTGGCCGGTTATTCAGTCGTTTTATTATAGCTTATTTGACTATCGATTAAACGATCCAACTAAATCATCCATTCATTTAAACTATAGTTTGGATTTGGAAGGATATTTACAAAACTATCCGTTTTTAAAGAGCGCTTTAAAACGAGAAATAGCGACAGCTAGCGAGAAGACGAAAGCAACGTTGTCTGATGTCGAACAAAAATTAGGGAAAATGGATGAAACGATTCGTGCCGACAAAGAAGTGGGGAATAAATACGAGCAAGTAGATGAGGCACTCAATAATTTTGAATCGCCAAACGAGGATATTAAAATTGTCGAGCTGAATGAGCAAGCTGCTAACCAATTTACTAATACAGTAAAAGATGTTGTCAAAACACTTGAACAACTGCGGGAAGCAGGAGAGTTAAAACAGCCGGATAAAGTCGTTGGACTTGCGCAAGGATTAAAAGGGGTTATTATTGAACCAAACTTTGTTGGCCTCAAACATTATAAAGAAAGTTTAAGTGATGTTCGTTTATGGAAAGCGCTATGGAATACGACACTCTTTACTATCGTTTCCGTAGCGGTTGAACTCGTACTAGGGCTTGGCATTGCGCTTTTAATTAATAAAGCATTTTTTGGCCGCGGGCTTGTGCGGGCAACAATTTTAATTCCATGGGCAATTCCAACGGCAGTATCTGCATTAATGTGGAAGTTTTTATATGACGGTCAGAACGGAATTGTTGCCAAATATTTTGCCGACATTGGCCTTGTCCATCGAATGGGAGATTTATTAACGACGGAAATGGGCGCGATGTTTTCCGTCATTTTTGCAGACGTTTGGAAAACGACGCCGTATATGGCGCTATTATTGCTTGCAGGCTTGCAGACGATCCCAAGTTCATTATACGAAGCAGCGTCCATTGACGGGGCAACAAAATGGCAACAATTCACTAAAATTACGCTGCCATTACTCAAATCAAGTATTTTAGTGGCATTGTTATTCCGTACGCTGGATGCGTTCCGGGTGTTTGACTTAATTTACGTATTAACGGGCGGAGGTCCGGCAAACTCGACGGAGACGATTTCGATTTTAGCGTATAAAGTTATGTTCTCGCAAACAAACTTTGGTGGTGGTTCAGCGTTAGCGGTCATCGTATTTTTGTGCGTGGCGATTATCTCAATTATTTATATTAAACTATTAGGAGCGGACTTACTCTCAGATAGCGCGAGTGCGAAAAAATAAAGGAGGGGTGAGACGATGCAAAAAAAAGCTGGCCCGTTATTTTATGTGTTTTTAGCAGCGTTTGTGTTTTTTGTCATGTTTCCGTTCCTATGGATTTTGCTTAGTTCGGTGAAACCATTAAGCGAGCTATTTGGCGATAAAGCGTTTGATTGGTTTACGAGCCATCCGACGGTAAAGTCGTACGTTTCTGTATTTGTGAACTATCCATTTTTGCGCTATTTATGGAACAGTACGGTCGTAGCGACGATTACGACGGTATATACGGTGTTTGTCGCGGCATTTGCGGCGTATGCGATTGCGCGGCTTGAGTTTAAAGGAAAAGCGGTCATTCTCGGTCTTGTGTTGGCAGTATCGATGTTCCCGCAAATTGCAACGATTTCGCCAATTTATATGTTTGTGAAAAAATTTGGGCTAACGAACAGCTATTTAGGGTTAATTATTCCATACACGACGTTTGCGTTGCCGCTTTCGATTTGGTTATTAGTTACATTTTTCCGTAAAATTCCGTTTGATTTAGAAGAGGCAGCAAAAATGGACGGCGCTACTCCGATGCAAACGTACTTTAAAGTCATTTTGCCGCTGGCGGTGCCTGGGGTGTTTACGACATCGATTCTCGTCTTTATTGCGGCATGGAATGAATTTTTATTCTCGTTAACGATTAATACAGCAGAAAAATTCAAAACAGTTCCTGTCGGGATTGCGATGTTCCAAGGGCAATATACGATTCCATGGGGCGAAATTTCGGCAGCGACGGTCATTGTGACAATCCCGCTCGTTATTATGGTGTTATTGTTCCAACGTCGGATTGTATCTGGTTTAACGTCTGGTTCGGTGAAAGAATAAGGTAAATATGGAATCGATTTCAAAACACATGTAAAAAAGGATGCTCACCAAAAGTGAGCATCCTTTTTTACTAGTGGAACGTTACCCCTAAACAGTCGTTGCATTTGTTTCCGTAGCATTCATGTTGTTCTTCGATTTCTTTTCCGCAGTCCGTACATTTTTTACGTGGAAGGTTTTTGAAAAACTCAGAAATTTTCATTAGCATTTACATCGCCTCCGTAGATTTGTTAGTTATATTGTATTATAACAGATAACAACAAGTCAATAACTGTTTTAAAACAATTTTCTGCAATCGTGCAAAATGTTGGAGAATTTTGTATGATAAAAGAAAAAGACATCGTCGAGGTGAATAGGAATGAAAGTAACAGTATTAGGATATTGGGGTGGTTTCCCAGCTGTCGATGAGGCAACGTCTGGTTATTTATTTGAGCATGAAGGATTCCGGCTATTAGTAGATTGCGGCAGTGGCGTACTGGCGAAATTGCAACGGTATATAACGATTGAGGAACTAGATGCAGTAATTGTGTCGCATTATCATCATGACCATGTTGCTGATATCGGACCGCTGCAATATGCACGGCTTATCAAAGCCAATCTTGGCGCAACTTTGCCGGAGCTGCCGATTTACGGTCACTCATTCGACCGTGATGGCTTTACAAGGCTTGCTCATAAAGGAGTAACAAAAGCAATCGCATATGATCCAGAACAACCGTTACAGATCGGACCGTTTACGATTACGTTTATGAAAACCGTGCATCCGGCGATTTGTTATGCGATGCGGGTGACGGCAGGAGGGAAAACGGTCGTCTATACCGCTGACTCAAGCTACGTCCCAGAATTTGTCCCGTTTTCCCAACAGGCGGACTTGCTGATTTGCGAGTGCAATTTTTACGCGGGGCAAAATGCAGCGCCAGCAGGGCATATGACAAGTGAAGAAGCAGCGACCATTGCTCGCGAGGCGAAGGTCGGAGAGCTTTGGCTGACGCACTTGCCGCACTTTGGCGAACATGCGCAACTGATCAGCGAGGCAAGCGCAGTGTTCGCAGGAACAATACAGCTTGCGAAAACGGGGGGAGTGTGGGAAGGATAAACTGTTTATTCATCTTGAACCATAAGCTTTCCCTTGCTTATGGTTCTTTTTTTAAATATAATATATTTAGAATTTTTTCAATCATAAAATGAATGATTATTCATTCACAAGGTAAATGGGGGAGGGAGTTTGATGAATTTATCTTCACGGTTGGCAGAGGTGGCAGCGCAGTTGCCGCATAAGGAGGCGTATGTATTCGAAGGGGAGCGGCGTACATATGGCGAGTTAAATGCGGCAGTATCGCAGTTTGCTAGCGGGTTGCGCCATCTCGGCATTCAAAAAGGGGATCATATTGCGTTATTATTGGGAAATTCACCGTACTTTGTCATCGGTTTATACGGCGCATTGCGGGCAGGAGCGACAGTCATTCCGATTAACCCGATTTATACGCCCGATGAAATTGGCTACATTTTGAACAATGGGGACGTGAAAGCGGTCATTGGCTTAGACTTACTTGTTCCATTATTTATAAAAATGGAAGCGCGGCTGCCGAAAGTAGAACATGTCATCGTTTGTGAAACGCCACAAGGAAAAGAACAAGGGATTTCATGGACGGAAAAAATGAAATCGTTTACAGAAGTGTTGGCAGCAGGCGACGTTCATTTTCAAGGACCGGAATTGGCCGAGGACGATGTGGCCGTCATTTTATATACGTCCGGTACGACAGGAAAGCCAAAAGGCGCGATGTTGACGCATAAAAACGTTTACAGCAACGCCCAAGATACGGCGAACTATTTGAAAATTAATGGAGAAGACCGCGTCATTGCAACATTGCCGATGTTCCATGTGTTTTGCTTGACGGTGGCATTAAATGCCCCGCTGATGAACGGAGGGACGGTGCTTATCGTTCCGAAATTTAGTCCAGCGAAAATTTTTCAGCTTGCGCGAGAGGAAAAAGCGACGATTTTTGCTGGCGTGCCGACGATGTACAACTTCCTTTATCAATACGAAGAAGGAAAAGCCGAAGATTTACAGACGCTTCGACTTTGCATCTCTGGCGGGGCGTCCATGCCGGTCGCACTATTGAAAAACTTTGAACAAAAATTCAAAGTGATTATTTCCGAAGGGTACGGCCTTTCCGAAGCATCGCCGGTGACGTGCTTTAATCCGCTCGACCGTCCAAGAAAGCCAGGTTCGATTGGGACAAGCATTATGAACGTTGAGAACAAAGTAGTGAACGAATTTGGCGAAGAAGTTCCAGTTGGCGAAGTTGGTGAACTAATCGTGCGCGGTCCGAACGTGATGAAAGGCTATTACAAAATGCCGGAAGAAACGGCGCATACGATTCGCGACGGCTGGCTATATACAGGCGATTTAGCGAAAATGGACGAGGAAGGCTATTTTTACATCGTGGATCGGAAAAAAGATATGATTATTGTTGGCGGCTATAACGTGTATCCGCGCGAAGTCGAAGAAGTGCTTTACAGCCATCCAGATGTGGTCGAGGCGGCAGTTATCGGTGTACCAGACCCGAATTTTGGCGAGGCAGTGAAATGTTTTGTCGTATCGCGAAATCCCGATTTAACAGAAGAGCAACTGATGAGCTATTGCCGCGAACGTTTAGCCAAATATAAAGTACCAAGTTCCATTGAATTTTTACAAGAGCTTCCGAAAAACACGACCGGAAAAATTTTACGCCGAGCGTTAAAAGATCAGCTGACAGCAACAGAAGTATAAAAGAAGATCAGGCGTGTTGATTAACCATTAAAAACCAGTTGGCATTGCTCTATTCCTAGCTTTTCTGCCGTAGTCGGCTAAGCTAGCTTGCCGACTGGGAGTATTAGCATGCCCTCCTCGAACAATGAACGCTTTGCGGGCAAATGACATTTGCCCGTCGGCGTTCTTGTTCGAGGGAAGAGGCAGAAAAGCTTGTGTTCTGTCAACTGATTCTGTGTTTTTTAGTAAAATAATGGATAATCAACACTCGTGAAAGAAGATGTCCTTTATAGGGCATCTTCTTTATATGTTGAAAAATGGAACGAATTTTGCGAAAATGGAAAAATAGGGAGGGGGAGACGTGGAACCGATTTTAGCGACAAACAAATTATCGCCGTTTCGCCAAGGAGCGCAAGCCGGGATAAGCATCGCCATCGGCTATATGCCGATCGCTCTTACCTTCGGATTATTGGCGAAAACGACAGGATTGACGTTTTTAGAAACGGTCATGATGAGTATGATCGTTTTTGCTGGAGCCTCGCAATATATTGCGCTTAACTTATTGTCGCTCGGCACAGGAACGTTTGAAATTGTGTTGACGACATTTGTCTTGAACATTCGCCATTTTTTAATGTCCGCATCGTTAAACGAAAAGGCGGAGAGCGATGAGCTATGGAAAAAAGCGTTATACGCCTTCGGCATTACGGATGAAACATTTTCGGTCGCAGCGACAAAAGAAGGAACGGTTAACGCTTCGTATATGTTTGGGCTGATTGCGTTGTCCTACGGAAGTTGGGTCGTAAATTCTGGAATCGGCCATCTCGTCGGGGCGAGCTTGCCGCAAAGTTTGCAAACGAGCATGTCGGTTGCGCTATATGCGATGTTTATCGGGTTGCTTGTTCCGTCATTTAAAAAGCAGCGAAAAACGATGTGGTTGGCAGGATTGGCTGCCATGATTAACTCGGTGTTATTGTTCTTTCACATGCCGAAAGGATGGGCGATTGTTGTTGCGACCTTAGTGTCCGCGGTGCTTGTGCAGTATGCCGTAAACGAAAGGGAGAGAGAAGATGCATAGTGGTATTGTACTATTAATTTTGGCGATGGGGCTTGTGACGTATATTCCGCGCATGCTTCCGCTCGTTGTTTTTCACCGCGTTCAGCTGCCGCCGTTTTGGCAAGGAGTATTAAAAAACGTTCCATATGCGACATTAGGAGCGCTCATCGTTCCAGGCATTTTTTTCATTCAAGACGACAAATGGTTCGGCGTGCTCGGCTTTACGAGCGCTGTTCTCGCGGCTTGGCTAGGGGCGAATGTTATTGTGGTCGTTCTAGCTTCGGTCGCTGTTTTAAGTCTATATGCACTTATGTAGAAAAACCACCGCGTGCCGGTGGTTTATTGTATTTCATCCATGATGGCGTTATATACTTCCTCTGTGTCAAACCCTTTTTTTCCCATACCGAATTGTTCAATGACCCGATTGTTTTCATTTAGCAAGTATGTATTCGTTGTATGGATAAGCATGCCGTTTCCTGGGTCACGGTATTGAAAAGAAAATGCGTCTGCTACTTTTTTTGTATCTTGCTCGCTGCCACGCAGCAACACCCAACCTTTGTCGTTTTGCTTAATGCCGAACGTTTTGGCATAGGCTTGGAGCTTTTCGCGTGTATCGCGTTTTGGATCGATCGTAATGGTAATGAACTCGACTTTGTCGCCGAAAACGTGCTGTTTTTCGAGCTTTTGGCGAAGTTTTTCCATTTTGAACGTTGTGTTTGGACAAATATCCGGACAATTTGTATAAACAAACTCTAGAAGCCGTATTTTCGGTTTCATCTCACCGAAGCGATATTCCTCGCCCCATGCGGTTTCCATTGTCATGTTCCGCGGGAGTTCCATCTGCCACTGCCGATATACCGAAAAGTAAAAAATGCCGGCTCCTACACAAAGCACAAATAAGCTGCCTAACGTCCAATATAGTTTTTTCAAGCCAATCACCCCCTTTTCTTTATCATACATGAAAATAAACGAAAACACGAACGATACTTTTGACATTTGTCTGACGTTCTAATTGTTCGAAAATCGTTTAAACTATATAGTAAAGATTGTCCGGAGGTGACGATGTGAAAAAAACGGTTCGCTTGGTGTTAGCGGGATATATTGTATATGGCATAGCAATCATTTGTTATTTTTTCTTATTTGCGCATCCATCGATTCCTAGCGAATGGAAAGGAACGGCTGCCGATCCGGCGACATTTTTAACGCCGAATGAACAACTATTCAGCGAACAGTATTCCCGATGGAAAAATGTATTGTTTTTTCTGTCCATTCCGTATGATTGGATCATTTATTTATTTGTATTATGGCTAGGAATCGGGAAAAAGCTCCAACGATGGGGGGAGCGAGCAACCAAATGGTTTGTGCTACAAGTCGCTTTTTATGTATTTTGGCTCTCGTTGCTTGTCGCGATATGGACGTTGCCGATTGATTGGATTAGCTATCGCATTTCGCGAGCGTACGGTGTCAGCACACAATCAATCAGTAGTTGGCTGCACGACGAAACAATGGATTTTTTTGTCCAGACAGTTGTCTTCTTTTTGGTCGCTCTTGTACTATATTTGCTTATTCGCCGGTTTGAAAAGCGATGGTGGCTGTATGCATGGCTTGTGTCGGTGCCGTTGGCAATTTTTTTTATGTTCATTCAGCCGGTGGTCATTGACCCGCTTTACAATGACTTTTATCCATTAAAAGATAAAGTGTTAGAAGGAAAAATTTTAGCATTGGCAGAAAAAGCACATATCCCCGTAGACCATGTATTTGAAGTGAATATGTCCGAAAAAACGAATGCGTTAAACGCCTATGTCACAGGTATTGGCTCACATGCTCGTATCGTCTTGTGGGATACGACGCTAACGCGATTGCAAGAGCGAGAAATTTTATTTATTATGGCGCATGAAATGGGCCACTATGTAATGAAGCATATTTATTGGGGAGTAGCAGGAACAATTTTGCTTATATTGCTTGGTTTGTTTATAGCGAATCGTGTCATCGAGTGGCTTACCCGTACATCGGGAAGTGCGTTTCATTTACCAAAAATGCGCGAACTTGCTTCTTTCCCACTATTTTTACTCGTTTTTTCATTATTTGGCTTTTTAGCAAGTCCTGTGACTAATTTCGTTTCAAGGCAAGAAGAACATGCGGCAGATGAATATGCTATCGAGCTGACACACGATCCAGCGGCAGCGATTTCCGCTTTTCAAAAATTAACAGAAGCAGGGTTAAGCGAAGTAAATCCTCCCACGCTTGTCAAACTATTTCGCTACACCCATCCGACCATTTTCGAACGAATCGTCTTTTTAGAGCGAATGAAGCAGAAGGAATAAACAGAAAGGAACCTCCTTTCTGTTTATTTTTTTTGAAATTTTTTAAAAAAACTGTTTTCTTTTCTAAAAGTCTGTTATATAATAACGACAGGATAAAGTATATTTGTATTATAACAAAATGTCGGGATAGTGGCGGTTACGAGAGACATGAGGGGGCAGCGAGCATGCGGCTATCTTCCGGCGAAAACGACCAAACGGAGGGGAAAAGGAATGACAAGGGAAGAGCGAATCAAAAAACTTGAGGAAAGCTGGCAAATGGAGGAGCGGTGGAGAGGAGTTGTTCGTCCGTATTCAGCAGAAGAGGTCATTAAATTACGCGGTTCGATTGATATCGAGTATACGCTCGCTCGCCGCGGGGCAGAAAAACTTTGGCATTTATTAAACACGGAAGATTATGTCCATGCACTTGGTGCGTTGACTGGAAACCAGGCGGTTCAACAAGCAAAAGCAGGGTTAAAAGCGATTTATTTAAGCGGTTGGCAAGTTGCCGCTGATGCCAACTTAGCAGGGCATATGTATCCAGATCAAAGCTTATACCCAGCGAACAGCGTACCACATGTCGTCAAACGGATTAATCAAGCGCTTCAACGTGCTGACCAAATTCAATATTTAGAAGGTAGCGGTGACTTAGATTATTTCTTGCCGATTGTTGCCGATGCAGAAGCTGGTTTTGGCGGACAATTGAACGTGTTTGAACTAATGAAAGCGATGATTGAGGCAGGAGCTGCAGGCGTTCACTTTGAAGACCAGCTTTCTTCCGAGAAAAAATGCGGCCATTTAGGTGGAAAAGTATTGCTCCCGACGCAAACAGCGGTGCGTAACTTAATTGCGGCGCGGCTCGCGGCAGACGTCATGGGCGTTCCGACGGTCTTAATCGCTCGGACAGACGCGAATGCGGCCGATTTAATCACGAGCGACATCGACCCGCGCGACCAAGAGTTTATTACAGGGGAACGCACACCAGAAGGGTTCTTCCGCACGAGAGCTGGTCTTGATCAAGCGATCGCTCGAGGATTAGCGTATGCACCGTATGCAGACTTAATTTGGTGCGAAACGAGCGAACCGAACTTAGAGGAAGCGCGTCGTTTTGCTGAAGCAATTCATGAAAAATTCCCAGGCAAACTATTGGCATACAACTGCTCGCCATCGTTTAACTGGAAGAAAAAATTGGACGATGAAACAATTGCGAACTTCCAAAAAGAACTCGGAAAAATGGGATATAAATTCCAATTCGTCACATTGGCAGGTTTCCATGCCCTCAACTACAGCATGTTCGAATTGGCACGCGGCTACAAAGATCGTGGCATGGCTGCTTATTCGGAGTTGCAGCAAGCTGAATTTGCCGCAGAAAAATACGGCTATACGGCAACAAGACATCAACGCGAAGTTGGCACGGGCTATTTCGATGAAGTATCGCAAGTTATTTCTGGTGGCCAATCTTCAACGGTTGCATTAAAAGGTTCAACGGAAGAAGAACAATTTACGACGCACGAGTGTTGATTATCCATTATTTTATGAAAATCATATGACTCAACACAAGCTTTTCTGCCTCTTCCCTCGAACAAGAACGCCGGCGGGCAAATGTCATTTGCCCGCAAAGCGTTCCTTGTTCGAGGAGGGCATGCTGTACGCATGCCCAGTCGGCAAGCGAACCGCTTGCCGACTACGGCAGAAAAGCTAGAAATAGAGCAATGTCAACTGTTTTTTATTGGTTAATCAACACGCCTGTTTACGACGGCTTAAGTTTGCTGAACGGTAACAGATAAAGAGAACGTCCTTAGATATAAAATTGGGCGCGATAAACAGAGGGTTTGTGTAAGATGGGGGATTTTATATAAGGAGATCGATAGAGACAAAAGGCTCGCCAACGGCGGGTCTTTTGTTATGAGTAATTTTTTTGAAATATTCCATAATAAAGACAAGGAGGTGTGGAGAGATGGAAAAAAGTAAAGAATTGCCGCTCGATACGGTGCTAAATCCAGAGTTTCAACTCAGCACAGACTTTCATTTCCGGCAAGCGTTTTTTGACGAAGCAGCGTATGCAGGCGGTTCGGTAGCAGAGCATACCGCAATCGAGCAAGCGAACGAATATTTAACAGAAAAAGAAATAAAGCAAACATTTTTTAACGGATGAGCGATAAAAAAATCGCTCTTTGTTTTTTGAAAATATAGAAAAATATAACTATTAATGATATGATGAAAGCGTAAACCTTTTGAAGGAGTGGATGAATGATGAAACTGAATGAACGAGTAGTGGTAGATAGTTTTATCATGACCCGCTATACAATGGCGATTTTACCACATCTTAGTCTAGGGAAAGGTTATTCTAAAGTCATTGAAGAAGACGGTGAGTACATCGTTAAAAAGAGACCGCTCGACATCATTGAACGAAGCTGCCACTATTATGGTGCGAGTTTAAAAGGGAGGAAGCAAGGAACAAAAGCAATTCTTGGCATTACGCATAAAGCGCCGATCGCTGTGGAACCGAAAAATGAAATTTACGTATTTCCAACCGCCTCCCCAAACGACGCTCATTGCGTTTGGATTTCGCATATTCATGTCATAAAATACGAGCCTTCTCATCGCGAGAAAACGATTGTTTATTTAAAAAACAACAAACAGATTTGCCTCGATGTTTCCTACCACTCGTTTGTCAACCAGCTATACCGAACTGCCCAATTGCGAACGACATTGTCTGAACGAATGGAAGCGCGCGAACGAAAAATGCAATATTTATTTCGCATGGACAAGCCAGAAGATTTAGGGAAATTCCAGCGAATGAAAAAACAAAACGATAACGGGCCGCAAGAGGAAGTATAATAAATTTTTCATATGGATTTAAGCTGTTTCTATTTATATTCCCTTTACAACCGTGTAAAATAAAAACAGATAGCAACAATGTTGAATGGGGAGTATGCATGGACGTCGAAACATTGAAACAATGGTTTACACTACAACACGTACTACAATTACTTGAACATTATCGCTCTTTTGGAATGTTGCCGGGGGTAATCGTCACATTATTGGAGTCATTTTTTCCGGTTCTTCCGATGTTTGTGCTCGTCATGGCTAACGCGGCGGCGTTTGGTTTATGGAAAGGGATTATGATTTCATGGATTGGGGCTTGCCTCGGGTCAATTCTTGTTTTTTTACTCGCTAGAAAAGTGGGACAAAAGCGATTTTTCCGCTTTTTAAATCGACACCAAAAAGTGAGGCAGCTTGTCAGCTGGGTAGAACGTCACGGCTTCGGACCGCTCTTTTTATTGTTTTGCTTTCCTTTTACTCCGTCTGCCATCATTAACGTAGTTGCAGGCTTGTCTCGTGTGAGCAAGCAACAATTTATTTTGGCTGTGTTGCTCGGAAAAATGGTGATGATTTTTGTGATTAGCTTCATTGGCTATGATTTAGCAGCGCTAGCAAAACAACCACTTCGTACAGTAGCGGTCGTTATCATCGTCTTTCTTTTATGGTATGCAGGAAAAAAAGTGGAGGCCAAATTTTCATTAACAGAAAAAATGAGCAAGGAAGACTCGTAAATTAGGTGAATAACGATATGAGCAATCGCCCAATCTATCGAAAAAAAACAGTTCTCTGGGGAATCGGATTATCGGTTCTCTTGGTTTTTCGGTTTTTACTGTTTACGAATTACGTTGTAGAAGGCGAGTCGATGATGCCGACGCTTCAACAAGGGAATTTACTCATTGTGAATAAATGGGAGGATATTCATCGGTTCGATATCATTGTTTTTCACGCTAATGCGCGAGAAGATTATGTGAAACGTGTCATCGGACTGCCAGGGGATCGAATCGTGTATAAAAACGACGTGTTATACGTCAACGGAAAGCCGATGGAAGAGCCATATTTAAAGCCATATAAACGAAAGCTCATCGATGGGAAATTGACCGGTGATTTTACGTTAGAAGAACTCACGGGAAAAAAGACTGTTCCAAAAGGGGTTGTGTTCGTATTAGGCGACAATCGTTTAAACAGTTGGGATAGCCGGCACTTTGGATTTGTGAAAATGAGCAGAATCGTTGGAAAAGTCAACGTACGCTACTGGCCGGTTCGTGAATTTGCGACTCGATTTTAAAAGGTATTCAGCACAGAATACCTTTTTCTTTTTTAGTAAAATAAGGGATTTACGATAATTCTCTTTTTAAAAAACGAACATATGTGCTAAAATAAGAGAAAATAATGGAAACAAAAGGTGATGATAACTATGTCGCTTCGCTTAATCATTGGAAGAGCTGGGAGCGGAAAAACAACCCAATGCTTCAATGAAATTCGCCAACAGCTTAGGCAGCAGCCAGCTGGCCCGCCAATTATTTATCTTGTTCCTGAACAAATGACATTTCAATCAGAATATGCGCTCGTAAAAACGCCGGGACTTGGCGGGATGATTCGCGCTCAAGCATTAAGCTTTACGCGGCTGGCGTGGCGAGTATTGCAAGAAACAGGGGGAATGAGCCGCTACCATTTAAACGAAACAGGCGTACGTATGCTATTAAGAAAAATCGTCGAAAAAAAGAAAGAAGAGTTTGTGTTGTTTGCCCGAGCAGCAGAAAAACAAGGATTTATTGAACAATTAGAAGAGATGCTAACGGAATGTAAGCGATATTGTATTACTCCAGCGCAACTTGAACAAACAGAAAAGCAGTTGCGCGATCGTGCGAGTGCGAGCGAAAAAGTGCTAGCTGATAAGCTAAGAGATGTGCGGCTCATTTATGAAGAATTTGAACGGCAACTAACGCAACGGTACGTTGATTCAGAAGATTATTTACGGTTATTAGCAGAAAAAATTCCGCAATCGCGGTACATTCAAGACGCGGATATTTATGTCGACGGGTTTCACCATTTTACTCCACAAGAATACATGGTGCTCGAACAACTTTTATGTCACGCCAAACGAGTAACGGTGGCGCTAACGGTCGATGCCCCGTATAACGAACATCTTCCACATGATTTGCATTTATTTCGCATGACAGGAAAAACGTATCATGACCTTCGGAACCTCGCGCTTTTAAATAACGTACGGATAGAGGAAGTCGAAATACGAAGCGAAAACGTGCGTCATAACAATGAAGCGTTGCGCCATTTAGAAAAGCACTATGACGTTCGACCAGCGGTTATCTTTCCACATGCGTGCGAATCGATCCAAATTTGCCAAGCGGCTAACCGTCGGGCAGAAGTGGAAGGGATTGCGCGTGAAATCATTCATCTCGTCCGTGACAAAGGATATCGATACCGAGAATTAGCTGTTTTAGTGCGCAACGTAGAAGACTATCGCGATTTCGTTCATACGATTTTTACCGATTATGACGTTCCGTACTTTATCGATGAGAAAGAATCGATGATGCACCATCCATTGATTGAGCTCATTCGCGCAAGTTTAGAAGCAATTCATACAAATTGGCGGTATGAAGCAATATTTCGTGCGGTAAAAACCGACCTCCTTTTTCCGCTAGACAGTGATATCCATGTGATGCGGGAGGCAATGGATCAGCTAGAAAACCACGTTTTAGCGCAAGGGATTTACGGAACAAAATGGCTTGAGCGATGGACGTACCGGCGCTACCGCGGGTTGGATAGCATTTCCGTTCCACAAACGAACGAAGAAAAAGCAATGGAAGAAAAGCTAAACAAATGGCGCGAAATGATTGCCACCCCGCTTCTGGCACTGCAAAAACGATTGAAAAAAGCGAAGACAGGTCGCGACATGTGCGAGGCGCTCTATTTATACTTTGAGCAACTTCAAATCCCAAAAAAGCTAGAGAAAATGCGGGAAGAAGCTGAGCAAAAAGGACAGTTGATCCAAGCGCGCCATCACGAACAAGCGTGGGGAGCAGTTATTGAGCTGCTTGATCAGTACGTAGAAATTCTTGGTGATGAGGCATTGTCGGTGAAGCTATTTGCTACTATTATCGACACGGGATTAGAAAGTTT
Organism: Anoxybacillus sp.; assembly: GCF_023512315.1. GTDB lineage: Bacteria > Bacillota > Bacilli > Bacillales > Anoxybacillaceae > Anoxybacteroides. Next base: position 15,656 of record NZ_JAILZV010000022.1, on the reverse strand, counting down.
GCAATTTTCACTTGTCCCACCGGCAATTGACCAAGTACTCATTGCCCATTTTGACCGTTCCCGACTTACGGACGTGAAATGTGTATTTATCATTGGGGTCAACGAAGGGGTCATTCCTGCGAAGAAAAATGATGGAGGGATGTTATCGGAACAAGATCGCGAATTGTTAGAGCATTTCTCTGTCCATGTTGCCCCAACAAGCCGAAAGCAATTATTAGATGAGCCGTTTTCCCTTTATTTAGCGCTCGCAAGTCCGAGCGAAAGGTTGTATGTGACGTATCCTTTAGCAGATGAAGATGGGAAATCACTATTGCCGTCGCTGGCGATTAAAAGAATAAAAGAAATGTTTCCGGCAGTGGTCGAAAAACAATGGGGGAACGAACCGCTTAGCCTGTCGTTAGAAGAACAGATGTCTTTCATTACAAACTATTTGATGACACTCCCATCGCTAACAACGCAACTACAAGCGTGGAAGCGGCAATATCGTATCGAACCAATTTGGTGGGACGTGTATAACTGCTATGCAGAAAGCGGCGAGTGGAAAGAACGCGCCAAAAAAATCGTAAACGCCCTTTTTTATGAAAACAAACCGAAAAAACTAGAAAAGTCGATAGGAGCAAAGCTTTATGGCAAAAAAATAAAAGCGAGCGTATCACGGGTGGAACAATTTAACCGCTGTCCGTTTGCTCATTTTGCTTCTTACGGGCTTCGCTTAAAAGAACGAACCGTTTTCCGGTTAGAAGCACCAGATGTTGGACAGTTGTTCCATCACGCATTAAAAACGATTACAGATCGAATTCGAATAGAAAAAATGGATTGGGCGACGTTATCTAACCAAATGTGTGAACAATTAGCGCATGACGCGGTCGAACAAATTGCCCCATACATCCAGCAAGAAATTTTGCTTAGCTCCCACCGCTACCATTATGTGAAACGAAAGCTAGAGCGAATTATGGTGCGGACGACGAGCGTGTTGAGTGAGCATGCGAAACGAAGCGGTTTTGCACCGTTGGAAGTAGAATTACAGTTTGGGGACGCCGGTCCGCTGCCGCCGCTTCTCATTCCGCTTGCGGACGGCACCGTGCTTGAACTTGTTGGGCGCATTGACCGAATCGACCGAGCAGAAAGTTCGCGAGGCATTTTGTTGCGTGTCATCGACTATAAGTCGAGCAACAAAAAACTAGACTTTACAGAAATTTATTATGGGCTAACGTTGCAAATGCTAGCATATTTAGATGTCATTCTCGAATATGCGGAGCAACTTGTCGGGACAACCGCGCTTCCGGCAGGGATATTATATTTCCACATCCATAATCCAATGATTAAAAGTACGAGCGGAATTTTAAAAGCGGAAGAAGCAGAACAGAAAATATTCGAAAGCTTTAAAATGAACGGGCTGCTTTTAGATGACTACGAAACGCTTCAACTGATGGATACGACGATTGATGCTGGCAAAGGCTCTGCGATTGTGCCGGTAAAAATCAATAAAGACGGCTCTGTGTCGAAAACGTCTGCGGTTGTGTCAGAAGAAGAGTTTGCATTACTACGCCGTCACGTTCGCACCATTTTTCAGCAAGTCGGTATACAAATGGTCGATGGGGTTGTTGATATTGCCCCATATAAGCGAAAAAACGAAACGGCTTGCCAATATTGCGAGTTCAAAGCGGTTTGCCAATTAGATGAGGCGCTTGACCAAGACCGCTACCGCCTATTAAAAAATGCTACATTGGATGCGCTGCGCGAAACGGGAGGGGAAAAACAATGAAAAAACGAGAAGGAGTTCACTGGACAGACGAGCAATGGCGAGCGATTGTCACAGAAGGAGCGCATACGCTCGTTGCTGCCGCCGCAGGTTCTGGGAAAACGGCGGTGCTTGTCGAACGGATTATTCAAAAAGTTATCGATGACGAGCATCCTGTAGATATTGACCGGTTGCTTGTTGTCACGTTTACGAACGCAGCAGCTGCCGAAATGCGCCAACGAATTGCGGAAAGAATCGAGCAAGCATTGGCAGAAACACCGAACTCGCTCCATTTACGGCGCCAGCTGAGCTTGTTGCCAAAGGCATCCATTTCTACCATCCATTCGTTTTGCTTAGACGTCATTCGCAAATATTACTATTTCATTCACATAGACCCAGTGTTTCGAATTGCGGATGAAACAGAGATTGAGTTGTTAAAAGAAGAAGTGGTCGAAGAGCTGTTTGAAGAACAGTATGCTAAAGAAGAAAACGAGGCGTTTTTAAGCGTCGTTGATCGTTATACGAGCGATCGGACGGATGCGAATTTACAAACGATGATTTTGCGCTTGTACGAATTTTCCCGCTCGCATCCTGACCCAGATGAATGGCTACGTGAACTTGTGTCGTTATATGATATTGCGGAAGGGACAACGATTGATGATTTGCCATTTACTCGCTATTTATGGCAGCATATCGATTTTCAATTACAAGCTATAAGGCATTTGTTAGCGCAAGCGCTCGAGCAAGTGCATGCACCAAACGGCCCGATATATTTACGGGAAACGATCGAAGCCGACTTAGAGAAACTAAAGCAAGTAGAAGAAGCACGCCACCATTCATGGCAAGCGCTTCATGAAGCAGTTCACGCGTTTGTGTGGCCGACAGCGAAGCGAAAACCGAAAAACGAAACATATGATGAAGCATTGACGGAAGCAGCGAAAGAGTTGCGCGACAAGGCAAAAGCGAAGCTAAAGGAAATGAAAGACGAATTATTTTCGTTCCAGCCAGATACATGGCTTCGGCATTTGCGGGAAATGAAGCCGGTCGTGGAAGTGCTTGTTGCCCTCGTTCAGCAGTTTGCGAAACGGCTACAACAGCGGAAAGAAGAAAAAGGGATTGTCGATTTTTCTGACTTAGAGCATTACTGTTTGCAAATTTTACGCGCCCCGTCTTCGACGCCAACAACGCTTCTCCCTTCCGACGCGGCGCTTGACTATCGCGCCCAATTTGCCGAAGTGCTCATTGACGAATACCAAGACGTCAACATGGTGCAAGAAACAATTTTACGGCTAGTCATTCACGAGGACGAAGCAGTTGGCAATCTATTTATGGTAGGAGATGTGAAGCAATCGATTTACCGTTTCCGTTTGGCAGAACCGTTTCTCTTTTTAGCGAAATACCGGCGATTTTCCCCAACGGGAGAAGGGACAGGCGTCCGTATCGACTTAGCGCAAAATTTCCGCAGTCGCCGAGAAATTTTAGACGGCACAAACTTTATTTTTCAACAAATCATGGGGGAAACGGTTGGAGAAATCGCGTATGACGACGATGCAGCATTGAAGTTCGGCGCATCCTACTACCCGGAAAAACAACAGCCAATCGACTTGGTCATCATTGACCGCGGCGACCAAGGGGAAGAAGAGGATGAGGAGAAGGAACTCGAGAATGCTGAACTAGAGGCACGCTGGATGGCACAAAAAATTAAGCAATTAATCGAGGAACCGTTTTATGTATACGATCGCCGCTTGCAAAAAGAACGGCGCGTTATGTATCGCGATATCGTGATTTTGCTTCGTTCAATGCCATGGGCTGCACAAATAATGGAAGAGTTCCGGAAACAAGGAATACCGTTGTATGCAGAGCTATCGTCTGGCTATTTTTCGGCAACAGAAGTATCTGTGATGCTGTCTTTATTAAAAATAATCGATAATCCATATCAAGATATTCCACTCGCCGCCGTACTTCGCTCCCCGATTGTCGGGATGGACGAAAATGAATTAGCGCTAGTGCGGCTAGAAAAACCGAAAAGCTCTTTTTATGAAGCACTTTCTGCTTTCGCCGCAAACGGGGCGCTGTCAGAATTGCATCGGAAAGCCGCTTCTTTTATTCGCCAATTGCAAACGTGGCGGACTATAGCGCGGCAGCACTCGTTAGCTGAATTAATTTGGACCATTTATCGCGATACAGGATTTTACGATTTTGTCGGCGGAATGCCAGGCGGCAAGCAGCGGCAGGCAAATTTACGGGCGTTGTATGAAAAAGCGCGGCAGTTTGAAAAAACGTCGTTCCGTGGCATTTTTCGCTTTTTGTGTTTTATTGAGCGCATGCAAGAGCGAAACGACGATTTTGGAGCAGCGCGGGCGCTCGGTGAGCAAGAAGATGTTGTCAGACTCATGACGATTCATAAAAGCAAAGGTTTAGAGTTTCCAGTTGTCTTCGTCGCTGGCTTAGGAAAGAGTTTTAATAAGCAAGATTTGCGACGAAATGACTTATTAGATAAAGACCTTGGCTTTGCAGCACATTTTGTTCATCCAGATTTACGCGTGAGTTATCCGACGCTGGCACAATTAGCGGTGAAAAAAAAGCAGTCGCTTGAATTGTTGGCAGAAGAAATGCGCGTCTTATACGTGGCGTTAACAAGAGCAAAAGAAAAACTATATTTAGTCGGAACAACAAAAAAGCTAGAAAATGAGAAAAAACGGTGGCGATCGGTACAGTCGCATGAAGACTGGTTGTTGCCGGACTACGTGCGCGCTTCTGCGAAAAATTACCTCGATTGGATTGGTTATGCGCTCATTCGCCATGCCGATAGTTTCCCGCTTCATCAAGGGGGGATACAAGAAAGCGACATCGCCGCTCATCCGTCTCGTTGGAACGTACAAATTGTTTCCGCTTCGGAAATGTATCAGCAAGCAGAAGCACCAGAACAAACAACAGAGCAAATGAACGAATTATTACAACAGCTAGCGCCCGTTCCGCTACAAAGCAATTTCCAAGAAGAAGTGAAACGACGGATGCATTGGCAATATCCGTATCAGCTGTCCACTTCTTTTCGGGCGAAACAAACGGTTTCTGAGTTAAAACGGCAACGAGAAACGTTTGGCGTTCATGGCGACCAAACGCTACTGCGTCCATTTCGCACGGAAATGACGGAGCGTCCTCGCTTTATGCAGAGGAAAAAACTAAGTTCCGCGGAAAAAGGAACGGTGATGCATCTTGTGATGCAGCATGTCGACTTAACGAAAGACGTTTCAGAAACGACACTTCGCGAACAACTCGCCAAAATGGTGCACGGAGAATGGCTGACCGAGGAACAAGCACAAGAAGTGGATATTGCTAGCATTTTAACGTTTTTTCAAACCGATATCGGTCGACGGCTTCTTCAGGCAGCACACGTGGAACGTGAAGTGCCATTTAGCTTAGCGCTTTCTGCCAACGAAACGTACGCCCAATGGAACGACGGAGAAGAAACGGTGCTCGTTCAAGGCGTGTTCGATTGTGTTTTTGAAGACGAGCATGGCTTCGTGCTCATCGACTTCAAAACGGATCATGTGCGCTGGGCGAACGATGCGCAAGCGTTAATTAATGAACGTTATCGTGTACAAATGGAGCTGTATCGTCGCGCCATCGAACACATTTGGAAAAAACGGGTCGATGAGTGCTACATTTATGTATTTGATTGTGCGCAACTGTTTCCAATGTAGGAGGGGAGAAAGGTGCGGATTTTGCATACTGCCGATTGGCATTTAGGAAAAACACTTGAAGGTCGAAGCCGGATGCGCGAGCAAGAACAATTTATTGATGAGCTCGTTTCCATTGTGGAAAAAGAGCGGATTGATGTCGTATTGCTAGCAGGTGATGCATTTGATACCGTGAATCCGCCAGCAGTGGCAGAACAGCTTTTTTATGAAAGTTTGGCGAGGCTATCGGACGGCGGGAAGCGGCCGATAGCAGTCATTGCGGGGAACCACGACCACCCAGATCGTTTGACAGCAGCGTCCGTATTGGCAGTCCCTCATTCGATCACGTTGCTTGGACTGCCGACTGCGGAGGTGCAGACGATTTATGTGCCATCGTGCGATGAAACGATGGTACTCGCGGCGCTTCCATACCCGTCGGAATCACGGCTTATGCAACTATTATCAACAGAAAGCGACGAGCAACAATTGCGGAAACGGTACGATGAAAAAGTTGGCGAACTGTTTGCGACAATGAACGAAAAGTTTCGGCCGAATACGGTCAACATCGCCATGAGCCACCTGTACGTTGCCGGAGGGGCAACATCTGACTCAGAGCGACCGATTGAAGTCGGCGGGGCGTATACCGTTTCGCCAGAGCGGTTCCCAAAAGACGCCCAATATGTGGCACTCGGCCACTTACATCGGCCGCAACACGTCAAACATGCTCAGCAGCCGGCGCGCTATTCCGGCTCCCCACTTGCGTACAGCTTTTCGGAAGCAGGGTATGCGAAATCGGTGACAATCGTCGATGTAGCGCCAGGTCAACTGGCGAACGTATCAGAAATCCCGCTTTCTAGCGGCCGCCCGCTTGTCCAATGGAAAGCGACGGAAGGAATGGCGCAAGTGTATCATTGGCTAGAGGAAGGAAAAGACCGCAACGCTTGGATTGATTTGGAAGTATACGTCGAACATTCGTTGGCGCTTGAAGATATTCATCGGCTACGCAAACTTCATGACGGGTTTGTCTATATTCGTCCGCATTTTTTAGCGAAAGAAGAGTTTATACGGGAAACGAGAGAAAACGTTCCGATGGAAACGTTGTTCGAACGGTTTTATGAAAAACAAACAGGCGGAGCTAAACCAACAGCAGAGTTAGTTCAGCTATTTATGGAACTGCTTGCTGAGGAAGACGGAGGGGAAGAGCAGTGAAGCCGATTCGCTTAACTGTGGCAGGGTTGCATAGCTTCCGAGAAAAACAAACAATTGATTTTGAAACGTTATGTGAAGGTGGATTGTTTGGCATTTTTGGACCGACAGGAAGTGGGAAGTCCTCGATTTTAGATGCGATGACGCTAGCGTTATATGGAAATGTCGAACGCGCCGCTAACAATACGCATGGCATTATGAACCATGCAGAAAGCGAGCTATCGGTTGCATTTACGTTTGAATTAGTTAACGCCAATGGAAAAAAGCGCTACACGGTCGAACGAACGTTTAAGCGGAGCGACGAATGGCGCGTGAAAACGAGTGTCAGCCGTTTGATTGAAGAAGGAACCGAACGAATCGTTATCGCAGATAAAACGCGGGATGTTGATGAATGGGTAAGGCGGTTGCTTGGGCTAGAAATGAAAGACTTTACCCGCGCGGTCGTCCTTCCACAAGGAAAATTCGCCGAGTTTTTATCGTTAAAAGGTGTTGAGCGGCGACAGATGCTGCAACGGCTGTTCAACCTTGAACGATACGGCGACGAACTGAACGAAAAACTAAAAACGAAATTGGCGATGACAACAGCGAAGCTAGATACGATTCGCGCCGAACAGGCAGGATTAGGCGATGCATCGCAAGCAGCGCTTGCAGAACAAAAGCGCCAGCTAGAGGAATTAGAGCGAGAACTAGCGAGGCAAAAAGAGCATTTTGCCCAAATAACCGAGCAGTACGAGCGAACGAAACAGCTATGGCAATGGCAGCAGGAAAAACAACACGCGGAACAGCAGCTTGCCAAATGTCAACAAAACGAAGAAACGATCGGAAAATTAGAGTGGAAGCAAAAAAGAGCAGAAACAGCCGAGCGCTTGCTTCCGTATTTGCAACAATACGAACAAGCAACGCAAGAAGTAGACAAGTGGACGAAAGAATTAGAAGCAACCGAGCAAAAATTGCATGCTGTCCGAAAGCAATATGAACAAGCAGCGGAAGCGTACCAGTTGATTCGAATGAAAAAAGCGGAGGAAGAACCAAAACGGCTCGAGCAAAAAGAGCAGTTAATAAAAGCGCTGCAGCTGTTGGAACGAATGAAAATCGTTGCAAAGGAAATAGACGAAAGTAAAAAGAAGCTTACGTTTCTTAACGAAAAAGAAAAACAAATAAAACAAACGATTCATGAATTAGACGGCCTTTATGAACGTGCGCTCGAAAAACAAAAGCGACTAAAAGAAGCGTGGCAGCAGAAGCAAGTGGACATGCAGCAAAAAGAGCGCATTTACAAAGCTTATGAAGCAAAAAAAGAATGGCAGGCGCTTGAACGGGCGCTTCAAGAAGCGCAAGCGGAATGGCAACAAAAACAAAAGAAACATGACGAAGTTGCTAAAACGATACAGTCGGAAATCGAACGATGGGAAGCAATTGCCGCAAAAGAACGTGCGCATTTCCAGCGAATCGAAAAGCTGTACCATACGGTGTGTGAACACGAAACGAAACTTGAAAAACTTCTTTATAAACTAAAACAAGCGCAAAAAAAAGCAGAACAAGAGCGAATGCTACATGCTGCTTCGTTGCTTGCTGCCTCGTTGCATGAAGGTAGCCCGTGTCCTGTGTGTGGCGCTACACATCATCCAAATCCAGCACAGCCTATCGCCACAGGCAACGAACAATTGCCTGAAGAATGGGAACAGCAGCTCGAGCAAGCGCAACAGCTCGTTGCTCCACTGCAGACGTTGAAAACAAAAGTGCAACAATTGGCAGAACTGCTCACGCCGGAGGAAGTTCCACTTGCAGGGAACATAGAAAAAATGAAGCGAGAAGTAGAAGGCGACCAAGATCGTTCGTTCATCGAACAAGTAACGCATCTTTCTGTCGAAATAAAAGCATTGCAACAAGATTACGTACAATGCCGTGACGAAACAACGAAGCTACTAAACGAACGGAAATTGGCAGAGGCGAAACGGCAAGAGTTGTTGCATCAACAGGCAGCGCTAGCGCAAGAAATGAACGAACGGCGTGAAAAATATAACGAGCGTTTACAGACGTGCCAGACACAGCTGAGTCAATGGCAAGAAACATATTCCGATTTGTCATTCGATACAATCGAACAAACGATGGAACAGCTACAACAGGACGAAAAAGAAGCCCAGCTGTTACAAGAGCGAATCGAAAAAAGCGTCCATTTTTTAGAAGAGAAAAAAGAAGCGCGCGAGCAGTGGAAAGAACAGTGGCAGCAGCTTGAGCGGGAAAAAGCGGAATATACAACATTATTCGAAACAAAACAAAAGCAATATGAAGCGTACGCACAAGACTTACCGTTTCCGATTGAAGAAGCAGAGGCTAATCGGTTATTAACCGAAACAGAGCAACAGCTCACACAGCTACAACAGCAAGAAACAGAAGCGTATGAAAGATGGACAAACGTACAAAAACAATACCAAGCGTTAGAAGCAAATGATAAAGCAGCACAGCTAGCGCTTTCTGAAAGCAAAAAGCGAAAAGAACAAGCAGAAGCCGATTGGCATAACCAACTAGAGAAACATGGGTGGTCGGAAAGCGACGATATTTATCAAGCATTGTTGACGGCAGAGGAGAAGACGTTCATTGCGGAACAAATTACGCAACACCGCGACAATCAACGGAAATGGCAAAATGAGTGGCAGCGGCTTACTAAAATGATGAATGGAGAAGAAATAACCGAAGAACAATGGCGACAAATCGAGCAACTTCGCATCGAAGAAGAAGCGAAGCTGACGGAATGGATCGAACGAGCAGCTTCTGCCAAAGCGAAACTAGGGGAGCTAGAGGAAAAGCACGCTCGTTTTCAAGCGCTTGAACAGGAGCGGACAGAAGTCGAGCGACTCGTTCGGCTATATAGTGAATTGCAACGGGTGCTGCGCGGCAATAGTTTTGTAGAATTTATTGCTGAAGAGCAGCTTATTCGGGTGACGAGAGATGCTTCGGAGCGGCTCGGTGCATTAACGCGGCAACGATACGCCATTGAAGTCGACTCAGAAGGAGGGTTTGTGATTCGTGATGATGCCAACGGTGGCGTTCGTCGCCCAGTGACGACGTTGTCTGGTGGGGAAACGTTTTTAACGTCCCTGTCTTTAGCATTAGCATTATCAAAACAAATTCAACTTCGTGGGGAATATCCGTTACAATTCTTCTTTTTAGACGAAGGATTTGGTACGCTAGATCAAGAGCTATTGGACATCGTGATTACCGCGCTCGAACGGCTACAAACAAGTGACATGGCGATCGGTGTCATTAGCCACGTCCAAGAATTGCGGGCACGCCTCCCGAAACGGCTTGTCGTCGAACCAGCTGAACCATCTGGGCGAGGGACGCGTGTTCGATTGGAAACAATGTAAAAAGGTGGGGAATTCCCACCTTTAATTGTTCCCAGCGACGTTGCTGTCAAAGACGTCAGGATCAAATGTATTCGTAAAGTTAATGCCGTTATTTGTCATAATAAAATCGCCGGTATTAAATCCACCGGAACCACCTTGTGTTTTTGTCGCTACTTTTGGGGCGATATAAAGCGTATCGCCAACTTGAAAGACAGCACCGCTTCCTATACTTGTAATTTTAATTGGGCCAACTACTGCAGGCATGCTCACCCATCCTTTGTCATCCGAATCGATGCTTCTCGGAATGTCGTTGATTCGGCTAATTGGCGAATATGTTTTATTCTCGTTTCTCCTTTAACGGTGGAAGTAGAGCCGATGTGAACGACGGATGCAGTCGAGGCGGCGATTAAATAAATCGAACGTACCGATATCACTGGCGACTCATGGAGTCGATATGTCTGCACAGACATAGGGACATCAAGCGTTGGAATCGGTTTTGTGAACACCGGAAACACTACTTCCCCTTCGCTTCCGTAAAACAGTTCGTATTGCCGCTGCACCGCCAATACGTTTGACCGAGCATTAATTTCTCGTGAATCGCCAATTTGCAATACAGAGCTAAGAAGAAATGTTTTACTATTGAGAAGCTGAACGACTGATAATCGTTTCATGTGTAGACAACCTTTCCTTTCAGACTATGACCCTTTCGGCGTCAGCGGAACGAACGGACCGACGATTAATGATTCTGGCGGGGTATCGAAGGCAGAGGCAAGCTGAATGACATCGGCATCGCCGATTAAAAAAATCGAAGAACTTGTGACCGCTGTTAAATAAATATCACCGATTTGTACTTCGCGGTTAACGACCGTATAGTTCATCCTTTCCCTCCTTGTTTCGGCAAATGTTTCATAAAACTATCTAACGATTGTTCAATGTCTTGTTTCACTTTTTGAATAATTTCTGCTTCTACTGCTTCAGAAGAACTTGGATCGGGCACATAGCCTCCATTCATTTTTTGCTGTAAATAAAACTGGATTCGTTCGTCTACTTGTCGATGAATATCTTGCAAAATAAATTGGCGGTACACGTCATCAAGCGGATAAGTGTACTTTGTTTCTAGTTGTGCGAGCAACGCTTTACAATCGTTCGCCAAATATTCGTTAATTTTTGCTTGAATGCTGCGGAACAAAACCGGTTCTGGTTTGGGGACAACGGTTTTTTCTGGACTAACGGCAAAATCTTCAATGGTTGTGCCTCCGTTTGGAGTGAGCCCGATATTTAATGTTCCTTCCAACGTTTCTACTTTTAGTTGGTCAAATTTATATTCAATTTTTTCAATGGTCGTTTGTGGGCGTTGTTTGAGTTCGTGAATTTCTTTTTCGAACCGAGCAAGCTGCTGCTCCAACTTGTTTATTTTATTTGTTTGCCAAGTTAAATACTCATGCAATTTCGTGAAATAATTGTGCCAAGTGCTCATGCGGCAACCATCCTCTCCCAAGTCCCTTCTTTTTCAATATATGAGTGATTACTCGTTGTCATCACTTTTTTGGCGTGTTGCCGAATGAAGCGGAACTAAAGGAGTGAACGGACCGGTAATTTTTGCTTCTGGTGCGGGTTGAGTAAAACCGCCAGAATTGCTTAACGTGGAATGTGCCCGAATGCTGCCGGCGCTGCCGATTTGCAAAACGGAGGAGTTAGACACAGAACCGATTTTGAACAAGTAGATCCAGATGCTTTGGTTAATATAAAAATTCATCCTTCTCCCCCTTTACGCATTGCCGACGATATTCTCATCCGCCACGTCTGCGTCGTTTGTGTTTGTATTGCTGTAGTAGTTATACACATGTAGACCGTTTCCCGTATTGAACGAACCAGCCCCAGCAAACGTTTTTGCCACGCTGTATGGAGAGATGGCAAATACATCACCGATGTGAAACACCCCACTACTCCCGATACTATTCAGTTTAACGATTCCGACGAATGCGGGCATACATAAACACCTTTCTTTCGTTCTTCATATATCGTATGGGCATCGGGGGAAAATGGTGCGATTAGTTGTTTCCTACATTGTTCGCATCCGCAATGTCTGGGTCTGCTGTGTTGGTGAAGCTAACAAATGTATTCGTTTGCATAAAATCTCCATTGTTTCCTCCGCCGGAACCGAGATGGGACTTCACCGTGCTTTTCGGAGTAATTTGTAAAACGTCGCCAAAATTTACCGTTCCATCGCCGCTGACGTTTGTGATTTGAATGGGTCCGCCAATAAAAGACGGCATGTTTGCCACACCCTTTCTTTTATTTCTTATTGTATTGTATGAAAGAAAGGAGGGAATAGGGATAATGTCCATTCATTTTTTTCTTTTGTTCATACAATAACGAATAAAGACAAAAAGGGGATGATGGACATGCCATCGGTAATTATCGGCGGGGTGGAAGTGACGAGCGTTGGTGGGAATGGAACAGTCAATATGGGGGATGTGCTACAAATTGCCCCAAAAAGTACGGCAAAATCGAATTCCGGCGCAGGCGGAGGCAATACCGGTAACTTTTTGCAAACGAATACGTTTTGCAGTGTGACCAATACGTTTGATGCCGATTTGAACGGATCGAATAATATTGCGAATAAGTAAAAGCGTTACAAAATTGTAACGCTTTTTCTTAAAAAATATGCTATAATTTTATTGAATTTTCAAACAAAAGGGGGATGGGGAAGATGAACGTACCGTTAGTATTAACGCAATTTTTAGACCGCGCAGTGGCGTTATATGGCGACAAAACGGGAGTCATCTGTGAAGAAAGAGAACTTACATATCGCCAGTTGAATGAGCGGGTAAATCAGCTGTCGCACGGGTTGAAAGCGCTAGGAGTACAAAAAGGGGATCGGGTGGCGTATTTAGCGCCAAATACGCTTGAAATGTTGGAAGGATTTTATGGCGTCTTTCAGCTTGGGGCGATTATGGTACCGCTAAATATTCGCTTAAAACCAGACGACTATTTGTTTATTTTAAACCATAGCGAAAGTAAAGTGCTTTTTGTCGACCAAGAGTTGTACCATTTAATTGTACCAATTAAGGACAAGCTGGAAACGGTAGAGAAAATAATTGTGCATTACAAAGATGATGCCACGAATGAAATCGCTTACGATCATTGGCTTGCGCAGTTTCCTTCTATTCCTTTTGAACGTCCAGAAATAGACGAAAACGATGTGTGTAGTCTTCTTTATACGAGCGGAACGACCGGAAATCCAAAAGGGGTGATGCTCACCCATCGAAATAACTATTTGCATGCATTGGTGACGATGCACCATTTGCGCGTGTCCGACCGCGACAATTATTTGCACGTCTTGCCGATGTTTCATGTCAATGGCTGGGGAGCGCCTTTTTATTATACGGCTAATGGGGCAACGCACATTTGTTTGCGTAAAGCTGCGCCAGAACTTATTTTTGCCTGCATACAAAAATATCGTGTCAATGTGATGCATATGGCACCGACGGTGTTAAATTCGCTTCTGCAATATTATGAACAGCATGTACCGACGATTGACCATCCGGTTCGCGTCGTGATTGCCGGCTCTGCACCGCCGCCTGCGTTTGTTACACGCGTCGAGAAAGAGCTAGGTTGGGAGTTTATCCAAGTATACGGCATGACGGAATCCTCGCCATTAAGCACCGTCTCTACCATTCGTTCGCATTTACAGCACTTGCCGCTTCATGAACAATATCGCATGAAAGCAAAAGCAGGTCATGCGATGATTGGCTGCGAAGTGAAAGTAGTGAATGAACATGGCGAAGAAGTGCCGCACGACGGACAAACGATTGGCGAAGTAGTCGTCCGAAGCAATGGCGTCATGAAAGGCTATTGGAAAAATCCAGAGGCGACGATGGAAACGATTCGAAATGGTTGGCTTCATACTGGCGATATGGCAACGGTTGATGCATACGGAAATATTGACATCGTCGACCGGAAAAAGGATATTATTATTAGCGGCGGCGAAAACATTTCTTCAATTGAAGTAGAAGGGGTGCTTTATGAACATCCAGCGGTGTTAGAAGCGGCAGTGATTGCCGCTCCGCATGAAAAATGGGGCGAAACACCGCATGCGTTTGTCGTTGTTCGACCAGGGCACAACGTGACAGAGCAAGAACTGATTGCGTTCTCTCGAGAGAAATTGGCTCACTTTAAGGCGGTTACCGGTGTCACATTTGTGCAAGAACTTCCGAAAACGGCATCAGGGAAAATTCAAAAAGTTCATTTGCGTAACGAATATTGGCAAACGCACGGAAAAACAGGACGATACGTCAACTAAACATATGGCGTCGCAAACGAAGCGGCGCCTTTTTTGAGTGGAGGGAAGCGTTTGCGGTTGAAAGAAATAGACAGTATTAGAGGAATCGCGCTTTTTGGCATTTTTTTAGTGAATATGCTCGATTTTCATTCGCCAGCGATGTATATGTCATTGGGCGACTGGTGGAAAGATCCGCTCGACCATTTTGTACTAGCCTTTATTGATGTCGTGGCACAAGCGAGTTTTTATCCGCTTTTTGCGTTTTTATTTGGATTTAGCATGGTTTTATTTCGTGAACAAGCAATGAAAAAGCGCTTGCCGTTTCCGCGGCTATGGATAAGAAGAATGATGGCGCTACTAGTACTTGGCTTTTTTCATGCGTTTTTCGTTTGGCATGGCGATATTTTAATCACATACGCAGCAACAGGGGCACTATTTCTATTGTTTCTCAATGCGTCGAGTCGAACATGGTTGTTTTCGGCGATTAGTTGCTATGTTCCTCATGTCATTATAGCAATATTCCTAAGTATGTCAGGACACACCCAACAACAGGAAGCGGAAACGATGGCGCAGGAAGCGCTGAAAAACTACCAACAAGGAACAGTGTCCGATATTTTTTGGCAGCGTCTGCATGATTGGATGTACGTGCACAATGCGGCAGAATTTCTCTTGATTGTGCTGACGCTTCTTTCTTTCGGATTGTTCGGTGGGTATGTGGCACAAATCCGTGCTGCGTTATCTGCGCGCACCATAAAGCAAGTAGCGCTCGTTTCTTTTGTCATTGGACTGCCGTTAAAATTACTGCCGTATTGGATAGGAAAAAATGAGTGGACAGAATACGTGCAAGATATGTTCGGTGGGCCAGCACTGGCGTTGTTTTATGCGGCAGGCGTGTGGCTTGTTTCGCAAAAAAACTGGCGGGTAGTTGACGGAATGGCTGCTTGTGGGCGCATGTCACTCACAAACTATTTGTTTCAGTCCGTGTTTTGTACGTTTCTTTTTTATAGCTATGGACTAGGGCTATATGGAACGGTTCGGCCTTTCGTCGGGACGGTATGGGCAGTAGTGATTTATTATTTACAAGTAGTGGGTAGCCGGAAATGGCTGCAGCATTTTTCTATCGGTCCTGTCGAATGGGGATGGCGGGCAGTGACATATGGAAACCGTCCGCCACTTCATCGTCGCCCATAAAAATGTCCCTCCTACTGAGGGACAAGCGACGGGGAATGCTCTTGGACAGGAAACATCGGGAACGTCTTTTTTACGTATTCATTTATTAACTCGTCCAATTCTTGGCTGCACTGAATCGTTTCTTTGGCAGTAAATCCGTATGTTAAAGCCAGTTCGATCATTTGTTGTCGCTTTTCTTCAATCAACATGATCATTGTTTTTCACCA
>NZ_JAILZV010000218.1 GCF_023512315.1 Anoxybacillus sp. | reverse complement strand
GTTTGCGCGGTTTTAGCAAAGCAAATGGTCGACCATGACGTCAAAATCGTCACAACGCTGCACGGAACGGACATTACCGTGCTCGGGTACGACCCGTCATTAAGCGACATTATTAAATTTGGCATCGAACAATCCGATGTCGTAACTGCTGTTTCGAACGCCCTCGTGCAACAAACGTACGAATTATTAGACGTGCAAAAAGACATTCAAACGGTCTACAACTTCGTCGATGAGCGTGTATATCGGAAAAAAGATGTTGATTATTTAAAAGAAGAGTACGGAATTGGCAAGCACGAAAAAGTGATTATCCATGTCTCCAATTTCCGAAAAGTAAAACGCGTATCCGATGTCGTTCGCGCGTTTTCGCTTGTCCGTCGAGCGCTTCCGGCGAAATTGCTGCTTGTCGGTGATGGCCCAGAAATGACGGTCGTCTGCCGGCTCGTGAAACAGCTCGGCTTAACGAAAGACGTTCTTTGCTTAGGAAAACAAGAAAATTTAGAAGAGCTTTATTCGATTAGTGATGTGAAATGGCTATTATCGGAAAAAGAAAGTTTCGGGCTTGTTTTACTAGAAGCGATGGCGTGCGGCGTTCCGTGCATCGGCACAAACATCGGCGGCATTCCGGAAGTCATCGACGACGGGAAAACAGGCTTTTTATGTGAGCTTGGCGACGTCGAAGCGGTTGCGGAGCGAACGATAAAACTTTTACAAGACGACCACTTGCATGCGACGATGGCGGAAAACGCGTTACAGACGGTATATACGAAATTTTACTCAAAAGCAATTGTCCAACAATACGAAGCAATTTACGCTTCGTTAATGAAAGGGGTGAGGCGATGAATGAGCCGTTTCGCCGGGCGCTCGGCGTCATTCGCACATTAAAACAGCACGGCTATGAGGCGTATTTTGTCGGCGGCTCGGTGCGTGATTATTTGCTGAACCGGCCAATCGATGATGTCGATATTGCGACATCGGCATTGCCGGACGAAGTAATGGCGATTTTCCCGAAAACGATTCCGGTCGGGCTAAAGCACGGGACGGTCGTCGTCTTGCACGACGGGGTGCCATATGAAGTGACGACGTTTCGGACGGAAGGAACGTACGAAAACTACCGCCGTCCGGAATCGGTGACGTTTGTTCGCTCGCTATATCAAGACTTAGAGCGGCGTGATTTTACGATGAACGCTATCGCCATGGACGATATGGGGCAATTTATCGACCCGTTTGACGGACAAATGGCGATTGAAAAACGAATCATTCGTACGGTCGGCGCGGCGGAAGATCGTTTTTCAGAAGATGCGCTCCGCATGATGCGCGCCATTCGCTTCGTCAGCCAGCTTGGGTTTCAGCTCGAGGAAGAAACAAAGCAAGCGATAATCGAACAGGCGTCGTTGCTTACCCATATTTCCGTCGAGCGAAAGACGGTCGAGTTTGAAAAACTAATGGCAGGTCCGTTTGCGGCGAGCGCGTTTTCGTTACTAGTCGAAACAAACGTGTTTCTGTATTTACCAGGATTAGCAGAAAAACGGGAATGGTTGCAGCAGCTTTCCACCTACGAATGGCCCGTGCTCACTTCCGCGGCAGAACGCTGGAGCTTTCTTGTATATGTCCTAAACATCGAGCATGTAGCTTCTTTTTTGCGCCAATGGAAGTTGTCCAATCGGCTCATCAAAGACGTGCAAGCGATTTTGCATGCGCTTTCTATCGTCCGTTCGTTTGCCGATTGGACGAAGGAGAGATTGTATGAAGTCGGCGCAGCCGTTGCCCTCTCCGCCGAAGCGGTTCGTTCGCTCGTCAACGGAGAAAACGGCGAAGAAAACGGCCAAGCACTTCGCGCCAAGCTCGCTTCTCTTCCCATTCAAACGCGCCAAGACTTAGCGGTGACAGGGAAAGAGATTATCGATTGGTATGGACGAAAAGGCGGCCCTTGGGTGGAAGAAACGTTGCAAAAACTGGAACAATCGGTATTAGCTGGGATTGTAGAAAATGAGAAGGAGCGGATGAAAGCGTGGCTCAAATGGAATCAGACACACGAAAAAAACTGTTAGCACTATTTTCCGAAGCAAAAGGCGACTTTATTTCCGGACAAAAAATTAGCGAAATTCTTGGTTGCTCGCGGACAGCAGTATGGAAACATATTGAAGAATTACGGAAAGAAGGATTTGAACTTGAAGCGGTGCGCCGGCTTGGCTATCGAATCGTCAGCACCCCAGATAAAGTAACGGCAAACGAAATCCGCCTCGGGCTAAAAACAACGACCCTTGGCCAAGTCATTCATTACGAAGAAGAAGTGGCATCGACGCAAAAAATTGCCCATCAGCTTGCCCAAGAAGGAGCGAAAGAAGGAACGCTCGTCGTCGCGGAATTGCAGACGGCAGGGCGCGGACGAATGGACCGCACATGGTTTTCGCCAAAAGGGACAGGCGTTTGGATGAGCTTAATTTTGCGCCCGCCAATCCCGCCGCAAAAAACGCCGCAGCTCACCCTTTTAGCAGCAGTTGCGATCGCGCAGGCGATTCAAGAAGTAACGGGACTCGTTCCCGACATTAAATGGCCGAACGATATTTTAATTCATGGGAAAAAATGCGTCGGCATTTTAACGGAATTGCAAGCAGACCCGGACCGTGTCCATTCGGTCATTATCGGCATGGGCATCAACGTCAACCACGACGAATTTCCAGAAGAATTGCGCGATGTGGCGACATCGCTAGCGATAGAAAAAGGGGAAAAAATAAAGCGGGCAAGACTCATTCAAGAAGTATTGACAAAAATGGAAACATTGTATCGCCAATATTTACAGCACGGCTTTTTGCCGATTAAACTGTTATGGGAAGGATACGCGATTAGCATCGGCAACGAAATTACGGCACGTATGCTTAATGGCACGATTCGCGGCGTCGCTCGCGGCATTACCGATGAAGGGGTATTAATGCTAGAAGACGGAGATGGCGTCATTCATTATATTCATTCCGCCGATATTTCCTTGTAGCAAAACTGTGCGAATTTTGTTAAAATACAGCTGAACGGGCAGTATCTTTTCGCAAGAACTGCACCATCATAAACAACAAACGATGAACAAATTCTGCCTTGATCCAGAAAGGACTAGGACAGAGGGATGAACGCGAATACATAAAACGTCCTTCTTTCTCTAGGCAGGGAAAGAAGGTTTTTTTATTCGGTGCTTCATCTCCTCTGCAATCTAAAAGAGGAGGGAAACGAATGAAAACGAAAAGCGATTTTTTGAAAATGAAAGAAACGAACGAGCCGATTGTGATGCTGACGGCGTACGATTTTCCGTCGGCAAAGCTTGCCGAGGGAGCGGGCGTCGATATGATTCTCGTTGGCGATTCGCTCGGCATGGTCGTATTAGGCTATGATTCGACAATTCCAGTAACGATGGACGACATGATTCATCATACGAAAGCGGTGCGCCGTGGAGCGCCGAATACTTTTATTGTAACCGATATGCCGTTTATGTCGTACCATCTATCGAAAGAAGACGCACTTCGTAACGCGAAGCGCATCATGCAAGAAGCAAATGCGAACGCGGTAAAAGTCGAAGGGGCAGACGAAGTCGTAGACATTATTCGTGCGCTCACGAAAGCAGGCGTTCCGGTCGTTGCCCATTTAGGGTTAACGCCGCAATCGGTCGGCGTGCTCGGCGGGTATAAAGTACAAGGAAAAGATGCTGAAAGCGCTCGCAAGCTGTTAAACGATGCGAAACTTTGCGAACAGGCGGGGGCGATCGCGCTTGTGCTCGAATGTGTGCCGAAGCAACTCGCTGC
>NZ_JAILZV010000217.1 GCF_023512315.1 Anoxybacillus sp. | reverse complement strand
CGAACACGGAAGTTAAGCTCTCCAGCGCCGATGGTAGTTGGGGCTAACGCTCCTGCAAGAGTAGGACGTTGCTAGGCGGACAACGGTTAGAGAGCGGAAAACCGGTCTCTAACTTTTTTTGTCCAGTTTAATTTGCGTTTTTATTAACGCCATTAAAATCCTCTCCCCCATAAAAAGCACCGGCGGAAAAAGGTGCAAATAAAAAAGCGGCTAGCCTGTGTACAGGGTAGTCGCTTTTTTATTCAATGCGCTTAATTTCAATTCGCTTTTTTCGTTCTTCAGGGATTGCCCGGTGGAGATGAATCATAAGCAGTCCATGGTGATAGGTTGCTTCCACTCGCTCTTCTTTTACTGCAAACGGTAACGCGATTGTTTTTTCCCATGTTCCTTGAAAAATTCCCTCTTCGATTAACTCAAACCCATCGAACTGCAAATTGATCGTTGCTTTTATTTCCAATGTTTTATAATACGTATAAAGTTCCACATGCTCCAAACTTTCCAATCCTGGGAGACAAACAACAATTAGCAACTCATTTTCTTTTTTATATATGTTTAAACCAGAACTATTTTCGGATTTCGATTGATGTTGGAAAAAGGGTTGAAAGCTCCCCCAAAAATCTTGTTGAAAAAACTGTTCCCACTGTTTTGTCCAATCAGGAAATGCACCAAAAGGGTTTGTTTTCATCTCCCTCCCCCTCTCCTTCGTATTCGCTCAAAACGAATCTAACTTATTTATATGTAGAAAATGACAATTGGTGAATTCAGCAAAAAACGAACATTATCTATATTTTTTTGCCAAATGTTCGATTCTATGTTGACATTTTAACAAAAACATTGATAAGATAGTGGTAACTTCATTACATTCCCTCATATAATCTTGGGAATATGGCCCAAAAGTTTCTACCCAATAACCGTAAATTATTGGACTATGAGGGAAAGGATCGGAACGGCTTTTTTGCCATTCTATGGCCGAAGTATGCCCAGAACGATGCTTTCCCTTGAAACAGGAACGCTTGTTCTGGGTTTTTATTATGGTAAAAGCATGGGGTGAAATGAATGCAACCACTTGTCGGGGTAATTATGGGAAGCCAATCGGATTGGGATACGATGAAATATGCATGCGATATACTAACAGAGCTGGAAATACCGTTTGAAAAAAAAGTCGTTTCTGCTCATCGGACGCCTGACTATATGTTTGCATATGCAGAAACAGCCGAAGGACGAGGAATTAAAGTTATTATTGCTGGCGCTGGAGGAGCTGCACATTTGCCGGGAATGGTAGCGGCGAAAACAACGCTTCCTGTTATCGGGGTGCCAGTGCAGTCGAAAGCGTTGAACGGACTCGACTCGCTTTTATCGATCGTCCAAATGCCAGGTGGCGTACCGGTGGCAACGGTAGCAATCGGCAAAGCGGGAGCTACGAACGCGGGGTTGTTAGCAGCCTCCATTCTTGGAACGTACGAACCGAAGTACATGGAAGCATTAAAAGAGCGAAGAGAACGCATTCGCCAAGACGTATTAGAAAGTAGTGATCAGCTTGAGTAAGCGTACTATTCTCCCAGGACAGACCATTGGCATTATTGGCGGCGGACAACTCGGCCGGATGATGGCGATTGCCGCAAAAGAAATGGGATTTCGGGTAGCGGTGCTTGATCCGGTGCCTGATTCTCCTTGCGGTCAAGTAGCGGACGTCGAAATTATTGGAGAATATAGCGATTTGGAAGCAATAAAAGCATTGGCTGAGGTTAGTGACGTAATTACGTACGAGTTTGAAAACATTGATGCGGCTGCGCTTGATTGGTTAGCTCAGCACGCCTATGTCCCGCAAGGCAGCCAATTGCTTGCGATAACGCAAGACCGTGCGCTAGAGAAAAAAGCGATTACTAATGCAGGGCTTCCTGTGGCGCCATATTTAGAAATTCGCTCGGTCAATGAGTTATGGGCGGGGGTGGATCAGCTTGGTTTTCCGTGTGTGCTAAAAACGTGCCGCGGTGGGTATGATGGAAAAGGACAAGTAGTCATTCACTGCCAAGAAGATATAGAGAAAGCAGCTATGTTATTACAAGCAGGCGTTTGCGTATTAGAAAGTTGGCTGTCGTTTGAAAAAGAACTATCGGTAATTGTTGTCCGCAATGGATTAGGCGAAACGAGTGTTTTTCCCGTGGGGGAAAACATTCATGTGGAGAATATTTTACACCAAACAATTGTCCCTGCTCGCACATCGGAAGCAGTACAAGAAAAGGCCATCTCATACGCGAAAACGTTGGCGCAACATTTTGAGCTTGTAGGTACGCTGGCTGTCGAAATGTTTTTAACAAACGAAGGAAATATCTATATTAACGAACTTGCCCCTAGACCACACAACTCTGGTCATTATACAATTAATGCTTGTGCAACGTCTCAATTCCAGCAGCACGTTCGTGCCATTTGCAATTGGCCGTTAGGAAGTACGAAATTGTTGACGCCGGCAGTGATGGTCAATGTTTTAGGTGAGCATGTGCAACCAATCATCGACCATATTGCGAAACTACAACATGCCCATTTGCATTTGTACGGAAAAAAAGAAGCGAAGAAAAAACGGAAAATGGGGCATGTGACGGTGCTGGCAGAAACGGTAGAGGATGCGTTGCAGATGATTGATGGCTTGCACATTTGGAATAAAGAAGGAGGATTACAATGATTGAACGGTACACTAGACCGGAAATGGGAGCGATTTGGACGGAAGAAAACCGTTTTCGTGCTTGGTTAGAAGTCGAAATTTTAGCGTGTGAAGCATGGGCAGAATTAGGTGTTATTCCGAAAGAAGATGTGGAAAAAATTCGTCAACATGCATCATTCAACATTGAACGTATTAAAGAAATTGAAGAAGAAACGCGCCATGATGTCGTTGCCTTTACACGTGCTGTATCAGAAACGTTAGGGGAAGAGCGAAAATGGGTACATTACGGCCTTACATCTACGGATGTCGTTGATACAGCATTATCGTATTTACTAAAACAAGCAAATGAAATTTTATTGCGCGATTTAGAAAATTTTATTGCGGTGTTAAAAGAGAAGGCGATCGAACATAAATATACGGTTATGATGGGACGGACACATGGTGTACATGCTGAACCGACGACGTTCGGGTTGAAATTGGCGCTTTGGTATGCAGAAATGGAGCGAAATTTGGAACGTTTTAAGCAAGCGGCGGAAACTGTGCGTGTTGGAAAAATTTCTGGTGCCGTTGGCACGTATGCAAACATTGATCCGTTTGTTGAACAATACGTATGTGAAAAACTTGGCTTACAGCCTGCACCGATTTCAACGCAAACTTTGCAGCGTGATCGCCATGCGCACTATATGGCGACGCTCGCTTTAATTGCGACATCTATTGAAAAATTTGCAGTTGAAATTCGTGGATTACAAAAAAGTGAAACGCGTGAAGTGGAAGAGTTTTTTGCAAAGGGACAAAAAGGTTCATCAGCTATGCCGCATAAGCGCAATCCGATCGGTTCAGAAAACATGACAGGCATGGCGCGCGTCATTCGCGGCTATATGTTAACAGCTTATGAAAATGTACCGCTTTGGCATGAACGTGACATTTCACACTCGTCTGCGGAGCGTATTATTTTACCGGATGCAACGATCGCTTTAGACTACATGCTCAACCGCTTTACAAATATCGTGAAAAACTTGACCGTATTCCCAGAAAACATGAAGAAAAATATGGACCGCACGCTCGGACTTATTTATTCACAACGCGTATTGCTGGCGCTTATTGACACAGGTATGACACGTGAGGAAGCGTATGAT
>NZ_JAILZV010000216.1 GCF_023512315.1 Anoxybacillus sp. | reverse complement strand
ACAAAACTGCCTGCGCCAATACGGGCGCGACATAGAAGCGTTTCCGCTCACCGATTCGGAGTGGGCGGATTTATATCAAAACATCATGCTAGAAAACGAAACACATCCCGAGATGAATGTATACGAAATCGTTCACGATGTTGTGTATGAGTACATGACAAAATAACCCTCCACGTACAGGAGGGTTATTTTTTAAAAAACGCATTTTTTCCAATCGCTTCAATGAACGATGGAAATAGCTGATATAGTTTACTTCCCGCGTTCATCCAACGCGGCATGTTCACTTCCCTTGTCGGGGTCATCATCGCATCGACGACGGGGCGAGCCACGTCATCGGCTTGAAGCATCCAACGCTTGACGTTTTTTACGTAATCGCCCGTTGCATCGGCAACCGAAAAAAAGTTTGTTTCAATCGGTCCTGGGTTAACAGCGGTCACAAATATCCCATATTGCGCCGCTTCCATGCGCAAGCTGTTCGTAAACCCAAGCACTGCATGCTTTGTCGCCGCATAGACGCTCGATTTCGGCGTCGCAATTTTTCCTGCTTGGGAAGCGACGTTGATAATATGCCCTTTGCGCCGCTTCATCATCTGCTGATACACTATTTTCGTGCAGGCGATGAGCCCACAGACGTTCACCGCAAACATCGCTTCCGTTTCTTGTAAATCAATGTCTTCGACGTAGCGAAACACACCAAACCCCGCGTTGTTGACAAGCACATCGATTTCTATCTCTTGCACGAGTTGTTGAAACACCGCTTCGACCGCGGCAAGGTCGCTGACGTCCAACCGTTCATAGCGACATGGAACGCCGTATGTCGCTTTTATCTTTTCTGAAATCCGCGCTAACTTTTCTTCATTGCGCGCAAGCAATACCGGAATGCCGCCTCGCTTCGCCACTTCATACGCCATCCGCTCCCCAAGCCCACCGGAAGCACCTGTAATGACGACATGTTTTCCTGCCAAGCTCATCGCAATCCCACCGCCTCATACACATACGCATCGTTTTCTTTTCGTTTCATTATCGCCCCGATATGTTCTAAATAATCCAGCTGTCCGATTGTTTCGGACATCGTCAGCAAAAATTCCCGCTCATACACGGTTGGAAAAAGCTGTCGGCATACATCGAAGGCAGTCATTGGACCTTGCGTTAACATCTCTAATACTTGTTCTGCGCGCTCATGTTGTTTTTTCAGCCGCTTTTCCACTAGCTCTGGCACGTCGATGACATCTTCGCCATGCCCTGTTTTTATTTTCGCAATGTCATAATGAAGCAGTTTTTTTAATGAATCATTATATTGCAAAAGCGGCTTCGGACGTTCCCATGTTCCAATCTGCGGCGGTTCTAACAACGGATTCGAAGAAACTTTTGCTAATAAATGGTCGCCGCCAATCATCAGTCCGTCTTTTTCCCGATACAAGACGATATGGCTTTGGGCATGTCCTGGCGTTTCAATGACCGTCCAATCTTCCATGCCGCCAATTCGGTCGCCTTCGGAAACCGCTGTGGTGAGCGAGCGCTCGCACGAATAACGGAGCGAACGGCGAAGTTTCGGCAGCTGCGGCAAAAACGAAGCATCAATGCCACACTCGACTAAAAATTGTTCAAAATAGTGCTGATGCCACGCTAAAAACTCTGGATCTTTTCGAATCCACGGCTGCGCTTTCGAATGAGCGATGACCGGAATCGAGTCCGGCAAATAATCAAGCAAACCGACATGGTCTGGATGGTGATGCGTCAAAACCACTTGCTCAATATCGCTCGGTTCATAGCCTATTTCGCGCAATTGGCGTTGAAACGATTGCCACGCTTCTTCTGTTTTCACCCCAGCATCGATTAACGTTAACAAGTCGCCTTTGACCATATACATATTGACGTCCCCGACAGGAAACGGCGTCGGAACGACAATGCGGTACACCTCTTTGTCCATCAACATTCCCCTTATCATTATATTATAATAATTTCTGAATTGTCATGTTATTAACCAGTTTACACCGTTTTTCGTCATTTGTCATTTCTTTCTCATCATTCGAAAAAAAATTCAGAAAATAATTCGATTTTTCCTATTGACAACATGCTTGTTTTCCGTGCATAATTGCAAACAAAACAAGGCGATGATTGGGACTAGTAAATGATAAACGGCAAAAGAGAGTGAAACCCAGCGGCTGAAAGGTTTCATTGCCCTCTTTATCATTGAACCTACCCAGGAGCTGTTAGGCAAACCTAACCGTCGAGCCGACGATACCGGCAAACGAGGTGGGCACATTTGTGCCAACAAAGGTGGTACCGCGGAAACAAAGACCTTTCCGTCCTTTTTGAAGGGGCGAAAGGTCTTTTTTATTTGGAGATGAGGAGGAGAAAAGATGAGCAAAGAAACAGCGATTACGTTTCTTGGGGCAGGGTCGATGGCAGAAGCGCTTATTTCTGGGGTGGTCAAAACGTTATATGAACCAACGCAAATCATTGTAACGAATCGCTCGAATGGCGAACGTCTTCGTTATTTGCAACAAACATACGGGGTGCAGACAGAAACCAATAAAGAAAAAGCGGTGAAAAAAGCAAATATTATCGTTTTGGCGATGAAACCGAAAGACGTCGCTGAAAGCCTGACGCCAATCAAGCACGCTTTTTGCGAACAACAGCTCATTCTTTCTTTACTTGCAGGAGTAACAACAGATACGATTACATCGCTGATCGGAAAGCAAATTCCTGTCATTCGCGCCATGCCAAATACATCGGCCGCCATTCGCAAATCAGCGACTGCCCTTTCATCCGGTCGCTATGCGACAGATGCCCATTTAGCGGTCGCCAAAACGCTATTTGAAACAGTCGGCATCGCCACCGTCGTGGAAGAACAACATTTGCATGCCGTCACCGGACTATCTGGAAGCGGGCCAGCGTACGTTTATTATTTGGTTGAAGCGATGGAAAAAGCAGCAGATGAAATCGGGCTTGAGCGCGAGATTGCCAAAGAACTTATTTTACAAACAATTATCGGTGCGGCCCATATGTTAAAAGCAACAAATAAGCATCCTTCCATCCTACGCAAAGAAGTGACAAGTCCAGGCGGAACGACAGAAGCAGGGATTGGCGTGCTTGAGCGCTATCGCTATCAAGAGGCGATGGTTGCCTGCATTAAACGAGCGACGGAACGATCCAAAGAGCTTGGGGAAGCACTCCTTTCTTCCGTCCAGTAGTGCAAGTTGTTTTTCTTTTCCAATAGTGCGTGGTATCATTTTTTATGGAAGATACTACGGGAGGGATTTCGATGTTATTTTCACCATATACGATTCGCGACGTCACCTTAAAAAACCGCATTGTTATGTCACCGATGTGCATGTACGCATGCGACACAGAAGACGGAACGGTGCGCAACTGGCATCTCATTCATTATCCGACGCGCGCCGTCGGGCAAGTCGGGCTCATTATCGTCGAAGCGACGGCAGTAACGCCACAAGGAAGAATTTCTGCCCGCGATTTAGGCATTTGGAGCGATGAACATATCAGTGGGTTGCAGACGCTCACCACGCTCGTTCATGAACAAGGCGCAAAAATCGGCATTCAGCTTGCCCATGCCGGACGAAAAGCAATGGTCGCAGGAGAAATCATCGCGCCATCGCCGCTTCCATTTGATGAAAACATGCGCACACCGAAAGAAATGACAAAAGCGGATATTGAAGAAACGATTCAAGCGTTTCAAAACGGCGCGCTTCGTGCCAAAAAAGCCGGCTTTGACGTTATTGAGATTCACGTGGCGCACGGCTATTTAATTAACGAATTTTTATCGCCGTTAACGAACAAACGAAACGACGAATACGGCGGCACGTTTG
>NZ_JAILZV010000215.1 GCF_023512315.1 Anoxybacillus sp. | reverse complement strand
AAAAAATTTTTTATCCCCGCTCGTTTTTTCACCTAATTTTCTCTTTTCTTTTCTACAATACAACATGTAGACAAGCTAAGGAGGTGAGAGAATGAAAAAGAGAAATGTGTTGCTTCTTGTATTGCTTGCGGTGGTGGCGTTAGGTGGAGTGGCGCTATTCATGAACATCGGATTTGACGGACGAATACACGGGATGATGATGGACGGCCCTCGCCATATCCAATCGTTCCACGGAAAGCCGGGAATGATGGGAGAGCATCGTGTGTTCCGTCATGACATGCATCATGGCATGATGGCTGGCGGTTGGATGATGTTTGGGGTTTTCGCGCTTCTATTCCAACTCGCGATGATCGCTATCGGCTGGGTGATGTGGAAAACCGCAAAACAATCCGGCTGGAAATGGGCAGGTGTGGCGCTAATGGTGGCAGGTCTTCTCGCGCTTCTACCAAAAGTGTTGCTCATTCCGCTCGTGCTGTTCGTTGCCTACATGTTCTATAAAAAACGACAAACAAAAACGAACGCGCCATTGGAACCAATGACCGTGCCAACGACGCCAATCCATGACTTTTTAGACGAATGGGAAAAAAATATCCAAAAGGAGGAAAAATAAATGGGACTTTTTAAACGGGTGAAAACGATCGTCCTTGCAGACATCAACGACCTTATCGATAAATGCGAAGACCCAATAAGCATGACCAAACAATACCTTCGCGAACTAGAGGAACAGCTTGAAAAAGCACAACAAGCACTTGCGCAACAATTTGTCGTTGAAAACCGCTATGAACGTTTGATTCAACATGCCGAAGAAATGATCGAAAAACGGGCACGCCAAGCGAAACTCGCGGTGGAAAAAAATGAAGAGGCCATCGCAAAAATGGCCCTACAAGAAAAATTGCTTTATGAGAAAAAGTTAGAAATGTACAAACAGCAGTATACCACATTAACCGAAAAAACAACATACTTAAAAGAACAAATAAAAAAACTAAAAGAAACTTACGAAGAACTAAAAGTGAAACAGCTGGATTTAATCGCCCGCGCGAATATGGCAAAAGCGATTCAAACCATCAATCAAACGCTTGTTTCTTTCCGTCCGGATCATGTGCTGAAAGGCTTTGCTCGCATGGAAGAGCGCATCTTTGCCCTTGAAGCCGAAGCAAAAGCAAGCAGCTATGTGTATGAATCACAACGCGCCGTAACGTCGCCTGCATTTGACGAAGAAGTCGAAAAAGAATTAGCGAAACTGAAAGCAGCCGAGTAACATTCCCCCCTTTCTCATATAGATGACCCCCTTGCGTCATGCAAGGGGGATGTTATTTTCGGTGCATTTTAAACTCAAGAAACAATTCGTTATAATACGCCAACATTCGCTTTCCTAAATTCTCGTACACTTCTAAATGACCGATTTTATCAAAGTCAGGGTAAAAGCGTTTATCTTCCGTTATTTCTTTTGGCAAATATTGAAGCGCCTGTTTATTCGGCGTTGCATAGCCGACATATTCCGCATTTTGCGCCGCATGTTTCGGATCGAGCATGAAGTTAATAAATTGGTGCGCCCCTTCAATATTTTTCGCCGTTTTCGGAATAACCATATTATCAAACCATAAGTTCGACCCCTCTTTCGGCACGACATAATCGAGTTTATCATTTTCGGCAATCATTTCCGCCGCATCGCCCGACCAAACAACACCGATTGCCGCCTCTTCGTTGGCGATCAACATTTTAATTTCATCGCCAACAATGGCTTTCACATTCGGCGTAAGGGCGTCCAATTTCCGTTTCGCCTCCTCTAAATGTGCCTTGTTCGTGTCATTCAACGAGTAATGGAGGCTATTTAACGCCATGCCCATCACTTCCCGCGCCCCATCGACAAGCAAAATTTGATTGCGCAAATTTTTGTCCCAAAGATCGTTCCAGCTTGTGATTTTTTTGCCGCCAAGCATCTCGCGGTTATACACAATGCCGACCGTTCCCCAAAAATACGGAACGGAGTAGCGATTATTCGGGTCAAACGATAAGTTTAAAAAGCGTGGATCGATATATTTTAAGTTTGGCAACTTCCGATGGTCTAACGGGAGAAGCAACCCTTCTTCTTTCATTTTGCTGATGGCGTATTCGGACGGGACAGCAACGTCAAACGTCGTTCCACCTTGTGCAATTTTCGCCATCATCGCTTCGTTCGAATCAAACGTTTGGTAAATGACTTTTAACCCCGTTTGTTTTTCAAACATCGTAATAAGTTCAGGATCAATATAATCGCCCCAGTTGTAAACGATGAGCGTATTGTCCCCCGCATAGCCTTCTGCTTCATTTAAGCGATTAGACACGTATAAAAGCAAAAGCGCTATTAATAATACCGCGATAAACGATTGCACGAGCTTTCTCATTTTTTCCACATCCCATACAAACGACTGCCTTTTCGGCTTATCCAATAGTAGCCGGCGACAAGAACGATCGTTAGTAAAAATAACAGCGTCGACAGCGCGTTAATCGATAAAGAAATCCCTTGCCGCGCCCGCGAGTAAATTTCGACCGACAATGTCGAGAACCCGTTTCCGGTCACAAAAAACGTCACCGCAAAATCATCGAGCGAATACGTTAATGCCATAAAAAACCCAGCAAAAATCCCTGGCGTAATAAACGGGAGGACGATCCTCGTTAAAATATGCCACTCATTCGCTCCTAAATCACGCGCCGCATCGACCCATGTTGGACTCATTTCTTGCAGCTTCGGCAATACCATTAATACAACAATTGGCACGCTAAAAGCAATGTGGGACAGTAACACGGACACAAACCCAAGCTGAATGCCAGCAAGCGTAAATAAAATTAAAAACGATGCGCCGATAATGACGTCTGGGCTAACGATGAGCACGTTATTAAACGTCAATAGCGCCTGTTTGACCCGCCAATTTTTCACGTAATAAATGGCGAGGGCGCCAATGACGCCAAAAACGGTCGAAAGAAGCGACGAAAATAGGGCAACAATGAGCGTATTTAGCACGATCATCAATAAGCGTGTATCATGAAACACTTCTTGATACCATTCCAGTGTAAATCCCTCAAAATGGTGCATCGTCCCGCCGCTATTAAATGAATAGACAAGCAAATAAATAATCGGTGTGTACAAAATACTAAAGACAACCAGTAAATATGCGTTTCCCCATGTCAGCCGCCGCATGCCCATCACCTCCGATTTCCTGTGACAATAACGACTAATGCCATAATCATGATTAAAAATACGGCAATTGTCGCCCCCATTCCCCAATCTTGGGTGACAAGGAAATGTTCCTCGATGGCTGTTCCGAGCGTAATGACGCGATTGCCTGCGATTAAGCGCGTAATCATAAAGAGCGAGAGCGCAGGGATAAAGACGGCTTGGCACCCTGCTTTTACGCCATCGAGCGTGAGTGGAAATACGACGCGCCGAAACGTTGTCCACGCCGAAGCGCCTAAGTCGCGCGCCGCATCGACAAGCGACGGATTCATCTCTTCGAGCGCATTAAAAATCGGCAGCACCATAAACGGAATAAAAATATAGACCGACACAAATACAAAACTAAAATCAGTAAATAAAAGTTGCTTTGTGCCGACTCCAATTGCATTCAACACAGCATTCGCCAGCCCAAATGTACCAAAAATACCTAAAAACGCATACACCTTTAACAACAAATTCACCCATGTCGGCAAAATGATCATAAGCAACCATAACTGCTTATGCTTTGTTTTCGTCAATAAGTACGCCGTCGGGTAGGCGATAAGGAGGGAAAAAAACGTAATTAAAAACGCATACCAAAATGAACTAAGTGTCATTTTTAAGTACACAGGCGTAAAAAATTTCGCATA
>NZ_JAILZV010000214.1 GCF_023512315.1 Anoxybacillus sp. | reverse complement strand
GAAGAGGCAGAAAAGCTTGTGTTCAGTCATATGATTCTGTGTTTTTTAGTAAAATAATGGATAATCAACACTCGTGAGATAAAAGAAACAACAAACGAATGGGGGAACGACTTTGAAAGTAGCTGAAAAACAAGTCGAAGTTCGCTATGCAGAAACGGATCAAATGGGAGTAGTATACCATGCAAACTATCTTGTTTGGATGGAAATTGGGCGGGCAGCGTTAATTGAACAGCTTGGATTTCGATATACGGATATGGAAAAAGAAGGGGTAATTGCACCAGTAACCGACTTGCAAATTTCTTATAAAAAGCCGTTGCGTTATGGGGAAACAGCAACGGTAAGAACATGGATTGAGTCGTACGACGGGATTCGCGTCACCTATGCATACGAAATTTTGACGCCAGATGGAGAATTAGCTGCGACAGGAAAAACGCAGCACGTTTGCGTCAAACGGGATTCGTTTCGTCCGATTTTAATTCGTAAATATTTTCCAGACTGGCACGAAGCTTACGAACGGGCGAAAAAGTAAGGCGATACATATGGCGTTTGGCATTCGAAAGCAGGAATTGGAACAATGGAAAGAGAAAGTAACAAATGGAGAAATCACGTTTCTTACCCATTTTTGGTATGATGCGCGCTTTCCTTACTATACCACAGTAACGAAAGTGGGCTGCAGCGACTTAGAGAAATTGCTTGCCTAGGGAGCGAAGTATCAGCTTCGTCCAGAATGGGTACATAAGCGCGATTCATTTCCCCATTTTGACTTATTAGGAGAAAAACAAAAAGAAGTTTTGCGGAAGGAAGGGCTTGACGAACACGTCAAACGATTTCGTTTGTAGAAAGGGAGAAAAAAATGGATGCAAAGGAAATGAGGAGAGGTACGTTATTAGAAGCGCTTGGCATTGAAATTACAGAACTCGGACAAGGACGCGTTGTCGCCACGATGCCGGTCGACCACCGCACCCACCAACCGTTCGGTTTGCTTCATGGTGGGGCGTCCGTAGCGTTAGCGGAAACGGTTGCTAGCATCGGGGCGTATGCGCTCGTTGATCAAGAAACAGAAGGAGTAGTTGGGCTTGAAATTAACGCCAACCA
The DNA here is from genome assembly GCF_023512315.1 of Anoxybacillus sp. Taxonomy (GTDB): domain Bacteria; phylum Bacillota; class Bacilli; order Bacillales; family Anoxybacillaceae; genus Anoxybacteroides. Next base: position 2,764 of record NZ_JAILZV010000214.1, on the reverse strand, counting down.
TATTCGTGCTGTCCGTAGCGGAACTGTTACAGCGACAGGAACCGTGTTGCACCGCGGAAAAACGACAATGGTTTGGGACATTAAAATTACCGACGAACAGCAGCGCCTCGTTTGCGTTTCCCGCTGTACCATCGCCGTCATCAAAAAAAGCTAGCGTAACGCTAGCTTTTTTATTGCACATGAAACACCGGTTCATCAGTCTGCTCATTAAACTCGACGACTAAATGTCGTCCATCGAAATACCATGTGTCGCGTTCTTCAATAAAAAATGTCACACCGTCCACTGTTGTGACCACTTTTGCATCCAGCGGCGTTTCTTTATCGATCCCGAGAGAAAATCCTGCATGTACCGTACCACAGCCGCCATAGCGCGGGAAAAAACGGACAAAATCGCCTTCACGCAAATTCAGCTCTTCTTTATACCATTCGAACGCTTTTGGTTTGATCACAATTTCCATCACTACAACCTCCTATATCTTTATTATAAGCTATCCAAACGTAGTCAGCCAAAAAAAGTATAAACATTTCGTGACGCTGACTAAATTGTGCGATGTTTGCACAAAGTAAGCATAACGATTGTTGAAAGGAGAGATGTTCATGGATAAAAAATCTTCCTCTTTTCCTTTAAGCTATGAGTCCGATGGAGTGATGGGAAAACGTTCACCAAAAAAACAACCTACCAACAAAAAAGAAATGAAACCATTCTTTAACACAACACCGTCGAGTGAATGACAAGCAGCTACCATCGGCTGCTTTTTCCATTGCAAATTGAAAAAATTACTATACAAATAGTCGTTTCAACGTTATTATTAATAAGGACACAAATTTTTGTAGAAGGGGTGACGTTTTCGTATATGAGTAGTCGAAGTTCGAACGAACCAGAACCGGAATACAGCGGGGAAGCATTGCTTTTTTCTTTTCGAATGAACGAGCTACTCTCGAAAACGAGCTCCATTCGAAAAGAGGAGATAGCAACCTTCCTCGCTTAGGAAAAGGAGGAAGTGTGCTTATGATGAAAATGTATTTGTCCAATGCAAACGGAAAAATCGAAGAAATTCATGAATTAAAAAATGGCTGCTGGATTAATTTAATTGCGCCAACGGAAGAAGAAATTCGTTACATTGCGAACCACTTAGACATTCCGATCGATTCGATCAAAGATGCGCTCGACGACGAAGAACGGTCGCGCATTGAAAAAGAAGACAACCATGTCCTTATTATCGTGGATATTCCAATCATCACCCAAGACGAAGTGGATGGTCCGATTTACGAAACCATTCCGATTGGCATGATTATTACGAACACGTGCTTTATAACCGTTTGTTTACAAGAGAACCCGATTTTTCAAGAGTTTGCAAATAACAAAATTAAAAACTTTTACACGTTTATGAAAACGCGATTTGCGTTGCAAATGCTTTACATGATTTCCACGTACTATTTACGTTATTTAAAACAAATTAACCGCCGGACGAGTGAAATTGAAAAAGAACTGCATCAGTCGATGAAAAACCAAGAGCTGTTTTCCTTGCTTAGCATGGAAAAAAGTTTAGTGTACTTTATGACATCGTTAAAAGCAAACAACATCGTCATGGAACGGCTTATGCGTCTCAATTATTTACGAATGTATGATGACGATCAAGAACTGCTTGAAGATGTCATTATCGAAAACAAGCAGGCAATTGAAATGGCGGAAGTATACAGCAGCATTTTAAGCGGTATGATGGACGCGTTTGCTTCCGTTATTTCCAACAACTTAAACATTGTTATGAAGTTTTTAACAGCTATCACGATCGTCATTTCGTTGCCGACAATGGTCGCAAGTTTTTATGGAATGAACGTGCCAATTCCGTATCAAAACTCGCCGCACGCCTTTTTGACAGCAATGCTTATTTCGGCGCTATTATCAAGCGCGACAGCGTTTTTGTTTTGGAAAAAGCGCTATTTTTAAACGAAAAGGGCTTTCCTCTAAGTGGAAGGCCCTTTATTTTTTGGCGATGCCATCCCTCCGGACAGCACAAACTTCATTGCTTCTTCTGGTTTGACGTCGACAACTTCCACGTTTTTTCGCGGCACTAATACAGTAACTCCTGCCATTTGGAACGTTTGTGGAATATATACAGCGACGTAATCTTCCAATGACTGAAAAAGCGTATCCACTTCTTCCGTGGTAATAAACCCGATACACTTCATCCCTGTGTTCGGCCATTCGACAAGCACCACTTTCTTAAACGACCGTTTTTCCCCAACAAACGAAGCGATCGTATCTTTTAGCACCGAATAAACGGTTTTCATAAATGGGATACTCTCAAGCACCCGATCGAGCAACCGAATAAACTGTCCACTAACGTATTGTGTCGACAACCAACCAAGAACGGTAATTAATGCGATAGTGCATAAAATCCCAACCCTAGGAATGTACGCATCCGCCAAATAAGGCTTGACGTATTTTCCTAGCAATCCGTCGAGAAAAGCAAATACTTCGACAAACACATAAACCGCTAAAATAATAGGCACAATCGTCAGCACGCCATTTAAAAAATTTTTGACCAAAAACCGCATGCGCTTTCCTCCTTTATTTTCCTCTATCACCTTACCAAGTTTCGAGCAAAAAGACAAGGTGATAAAAACACGAACATTATTAAAACGAATTAATAAAAAAGTTCGTTTTTATAGTTGACTTGTTCGCTTTTCCTTGCTATAGTTACAAATGGAAAAAATGATGTTTTGGAGGATTTTGTAATGAAATCACATTATGATGTCATTG
>NZ_JAILZV010000213.1 GCF_023512315.1 Anoxybacillus sp. | reverse complement strand
ACTGGATGGTTGGAACCGCGGTGGCCAAATTTCATTTTTTCTGTATCCGCCCCGCAAGCGAGCGCAAACAACTGATGACCGAGACAAATGCCAAAGAGTGGAACACGTCCAAGGATGCCTTGAATCATTTCAATCGCTTCCGGCACATCTTTCGGGTCGCCAGGTCCGTTCGATAACATGACACCGTCTGGATGCAAGCGCAACACCTCTTGAGCAGTCGTGTTGTACGGGAGAACGATGACATCGCAGTTTCGTTTATTTAATTCGCGCAAAATGCCGTGCTTCATGCCAAAATCGATTAAAACGACCCGATGGCCGCGACCTGGGCTTGGATAAGCACTTTTCGTCGACACTCGCTTTACTTGATCGCGCGGCAACTCTGTTTTCCGTAAATACGTAACCGCCTCTGTGACGTCAACATCCATAGCACAAATCATTCCTTTTAACGTACCGTATTGGCGGATAATGCGCGTCAATTTACGCGTATCGATACCTGCTAACCCAGGGATGTTTTTTTCTTTGAAATATGCATCAAGCGTCCGTTCACTTCGCCAGTTTGAAGGAACATCGCACATTTCTTTGACGATCAATCCGTGAATCGATGGTTCAATCGATTCAAAATCATCGCGATTAATGCCATAGTTGCCAATGAGCGGATATGTCATTGTCACGATTTGCCCACAATACGATGGATCGGATAAAATTTCTTGATAGCCGGTCATTCCTGTATTAAAGACGACTTCTCCTACCGTTTGTTCCGTACTTCCGAACGCTTCTCCGACGAAAAATGTCCCGTCTTCTAAAATGAGTTGTCGCTTCATTGTCCTCTTCCTTTCTCCCAAACAATTTTCCCATTCACCATCGTCATCGTTGGCCACCCTTTACATGTCCAGCCGACAAACGGTGTATTTTTTCCTTTCGATACAAACGACGTTGGATCAATCGTTTGTTCCGTCTGTAAATCAATGACCGTAATATCTGCTTTCGCACCAACCGCTAATTTTCCCTTCTCTAATCGAAACGCTTCTGCCGGTTTTTTTGTGAACCAGTCAATAAGTTGTTTCAGCGTCCAACGGTTTGTTTCGACAAAGTGCGTGTAAAGAAGTGGGAATGCCGTTTCTAACCCGACGATGCCAAACGGAGCGAGTTCCATTCCTTCTTGCTTTTCTGCTTCTGTATGCGGTGCATGATCGGTCGCAATAAAATCAATTGTCCCGTCTAACAGCCCTTCGAGGAGCGCTTCACGATCCCCTTTGCTTCTTAGCGGCGGATTCATTTTAAAATTCGCATCAAGCCCCGGGATATCTTCATCGCAAAGGAGAAGATGGTGCGGCGTCACTTCTGCCGTGACGCGAATGCCTGCCCGCTTCGCCTCGCGCACGATGCGAACCGATTCTTTCGTGCTAATATGACAGACGTGATAATGACATCCCGTCGCTTCCGCTAGCAATACATCGCGGGCGATGTGCACCGATTCCGCTACCGATGGAATCCCAGAAAGACCGTGCTTTTTCGCAAACACTCCGTCATGGACGCATCCCTTATAGGTAAGCGATTCCTCTTCGCAATGAGCAACAATCGCCATGTCAAGCGCAGCCGCTTGCTTCATCGCTTCATACATCATGCGCGCATCTTGTACACCGACGCCATCATCGGTAAAGGCAAATGCTCCTGCTTCTTTTAATGCCGCAAAATTGGTCTGCTCTTTTCCGAGCTGGCGAATCGTAATCGCCGCGTATGGAAGAACATTTACATGGGCGGTTTGGCGGATACGTTCAACGAGCCACTCCATTTGTGCTTTCGTATCTGGCACAGGGCGGGTATTTGGCATCGCCGCCACCGTTGTAAATCCACCTTTTGCGGCGGCGAGCGTCCCTGTCGCGATCGTTTCCTTATGCTCTCCTCCCGGCTCACGCAAATGGACGTGCAAATCGATAAACCCTGGGGCAATAAGTTGACCGGCGACATCGATTACTTCATCTTCATCGTCCGCTGCGACCGTTGAGGCAATTTCAGCGATTACATCTCCAGTGATTTTAACTTCTATTGGCACAAGCACCCCTGCTTCATTAAGCGAGCGACCATTTTTTAAAATAATAGCCATTGTTCATTCCCCTTTCTTCGGCTTGAAGCGCCCGTTTTAATACTGCCATGCGTACATACACGCCGTTTTCCATCTGTTTAAAAATACGTGAACGTTCACACTCGACTAAACTGCTTGCAATCTCCACGTCGCGATTGACTGGCGCTGGGTGCAAAATGATGCTCGTCGGTTTCATCAGTTGTTCTCTTGCGACCGTTAATCCGTATTGTTCATGGTATTGCGCTTTCGTCAGCCCCATTTTTTCTCCGTGCCGTTCGTGTTGAATGCGAAGGAGCATGACGACGTCTGCTTCGCGAACAGCGGTATTTAAGTCGACATACGTCCCGTACGGATTCATTTCATCTTCCCACTCTTTCGGGCTCGAAAACAACACCGTTGCCCCTAGTCTTGTCAATATTTCCGCATTGGAGCGTGCCACTCGGCTATGGCGGATATCGCCGACGATGGCGACTGTCAACCCACGAAACGTGCCAAACTCTTGCCGAATCGTTAGTAAATCTAATAATGATTGGGTCGGGTGATGACCACAGCCGTCACCCGCGTTAATAATCGGAATGCCAACCGAATGACGAAGCGGTTCAAAATAACGATCTTCTGGATGGCGAACGACAACGGCTTGCACCCCGATTGACTCAAGCGTGCGAATCGTATCATAGAGCGTTTCCCCTTTTTGCACGCTTGACGTTTCCACATCAAACGGAATGACGTGCAGCCCTAGCTTTCTTTCCGCTACTTCAAAACTACATTTCGTCCGTGTGCTCGGTTCAAAAAATAAGTTTGCGACAAATGTCGGCGTTTGTACGTGCCACTGCGACCCGTGCGCAAATTGTTCCGCTTCATCTAATAATGCGACAATCTCTTCTAACGATAATTCAGTTAACGTTAACAAATGGTTCATCGTTCGCTCCCCCTTGTATGTAAATCGAAAGTAATTTTCCTTATAGTTTGCAAAAAAAGCACCCTGCCTAATCGACAGGGTGCTGCACCGTTTTTTAGCGTAAAAAGGTGTAGGAAAAGAAACCAACGCTTTTCGCATTCGGTTTTCCTTTTTTACGCGAACAGGAACACCCTTTTAAGTCTCACGGGACTTAATTAAAAGGTGATGTTACGCTACATGGTCATTATCCAGTTCAAACATATTTTCGTTTACTGGCGGACGGCCAGGTAAAATTAAATTTAAGAGAACCCCGATAATCGCGGCAAGCGCCATTCCTTGGATTTGGAACGTCTCTGACACTTTTAAAATCGCGCCGCCGATACCGATGACAAGAATAACAGACGAAATCACTAAGTTGCGTTTGTCGCCGAAATCAACTTTGCTGTCCACAAGCATCCGTAACCCGGAAGAAGCGATAATCCCAAAGAGAAGAATCGATACACCGCCCATGACCGGTGTCGGAATCGAGCTGATGAGAGCAGTAATTTTACCGACAAACCCGAAGATAATCGCTAATACGGCGGCACCTGCTAACACGTATACGCTATAGACGCGCGTAATAGCTAGCACGCCGATGTTTTCTCCGTACGTCGTTTTTGGCGGTCCGCCGATTAACGCGGAAATCATCGTCGCCGTACCGTCGCCTAAAATGGAGCGATGTAAGCCTGGATTTTTAATGTAATCACGTCCAACGACTTTACTTAATACAAGCTGATGACCGATATGTTCAGATAATGTGACGACTGCGACCGGTACCATGAGAAGGACGATTTGTCCCGTAAGATGAATCGGATAGTCGATGCCTGGCAATAAGAAGTCCGGCATTTC
>NZ_JAILZV010000212.1 GCF_023512315.1 Anoxybacillus sp. | reverse complement strand
AAAGGGCTTGTGAAAATATTTGGTGACAATCGTGCGGTCGATGGCGTTGATTTACACGTTCGCGCCGGTACGATTTATGGTGTACTTGGACCGAACGGAGCGGGCAAAACGACGACGGTTAAGATGCTCGCAACGTTGTTGCGCCCGGACGGGGGGTCCGCGCGCATTTTTGGCTATGACGTAGTCAAAGAGCCGCAAATTGTGCGGCAATTGATTGGCGTGACTGGGCAATACGCCTCAGTAGACGAATCGCTTACGGCGCTAGAAAACTTAATCATTTTTTCTCGCTTGCTTGGGCTGAGTCGAACTGAGGCGCGGCGTAAGGCAATGGAACTGTTAGAAGAGTTTGGCTTGACCGAGGCGGCGAAACGACCGCTTAAGCACTTTTCAGGCGGTATGCGGCGCCGGCTTGACCTTGCCGCGAGCTTAATTGCTCAGCCGCCGCTCATTTTCCTTGACGAGCCGACGACAGGACTTGATCCACGAACACGCAACCAAATGTGGGACACGATTCGTCGATTAGTGGGCATGGGATCAACGGTATTGTTGACGACGCAATATTTGCAAGAAGCAGACGAACTCGCCGATCGTATCGCGGTGATCGACCGCGGACGAGTCGTAGCGGAAGGAACAGCGGATGAGCTCAAAACGTCGATTGGCCATTCATCGCTGCAATTAAAAATCGACAATCCACAACATGTAGAAATGGCACGCCAAACAGTAGAACGTGTGCTCAACGCCCGTGCCAACGTCTCATCGGATACAGGAAAAATTACGGCACCGATGGCGGATGCGGATCGAGTGACCGATTTACTCATTGCATTCCGCGAAGCAAACATCCAACTGGCGGAATTAAGCGTACAAAAACCAACGCTAGACGAAGTTTTTTTAGCAATTACAGGCCATGGAGTAAAAGGGGAGGAAAGTGTATGAATCATACAGTGAACCGCGAATTAAAAAACTATACAAGTTTTCGGCAAACGGTACAACAAACATTCACAATGGCGTATCGAAGTTTATTAAAAGTGCGGCGTACGCCAGAGCAATTATTTGATGTTACGTTCCAACCAATCATTTTCACGTTGATGTTTACCTACATTTTCGGTGGAGCGATCGCTGGAAATGTGCAAAACTACTTGCCAATGATCATCCCTGGCATCCTCGTGCAGACGTTAATTGGCGCTTCCGTTGCCTCCGGTGTCCAACTCCGTGATGATATGGACAAAGGCGTTTTTGACCGGTTTAAGTCGTTGCCGATTGCCCGCATCGCACCGCTAGCAGGGGCTTTATTGGCCGATACGGTTCGCTATACAATCGCGACTTTGCTCACTTTTATGATGGGATTTCTCATTGGGTATCGACCAGAAGGAGGACTTACTAGCGTTGCGTTCGCTGCGGTGTTTGCTATCGGATGCGCATGGGCAGTGAGTTGGATTTTCGCTTTCTTTGGCGTCACCGCGCGCAATGCGGCGAGCGTACAAGGAATTTCTATGCTGGCATTGTTTCCGCTCATGTTTCTTTCGAATGCGTTCGTCCCGGTAAAGACAATGCCTAATTGGCTACAATGGTTTGCGAACATCAATCCGATTTCCCATATGATTACAGCCGTTCGCGAGTTGACAAATCATGGAACGATTGGTTCGGACTTTGCGATTTCGCTTTTTGGTGCTGCGGTCATTGTCGCCATCTTTGCCCCTATTACCGTTCGCGTGTATATGCGTCGAGCATAATCGGGCCTCGTGCACGATATTTTCCTATATGTGAGTTGAGTGCGACAGATAGCCGAAAATTCGCTACAATGGAGATAGCTTTGGAAAAGAAAGGGGAAAAGCATGCCACACGTGTTAATTGTCGATGATGATGCCCATATTCGTGAACTTGTCGGGCATTTTTTAAGCCTCGAAGGGTTTGCGATACACGAAGCGGCAACTGGCAACGAAGCGCTAGCAGTGCTGGAAGATGTCAAAGTCGATTTAGTTGTATTAGACATTATGATGCCTGAGATGGACGGATGGGAGTTATGCCGTGAACTTCGCCAATATGACGATGTGCCGATTTTAATGTTGACGGCCAAAGGAGAAACAGCACAGAAAGTGAAAGGATTTGCGTTAGGGGCAGATGACTATCTTGTCAAACCTTTTGACCCGTTGGAACTTGTCGCGCGAGTCAAAGCGCTGCTCAAACGATACCGAATCGCTACGTCGCAAACGGTGCAATTGGGGGATTTATTACTAAACCGTCAAACGTACGAATGCCGGCTAGGGGGAAAAGAGCTTGCTTTGCCCCCGAAAGAATTTGAATTACTGTTTACGCTAGCTAGCTATCCTGGAAAAACGTTTACTCGTGATGAACTCATTGAGCAAATTTGGGGCTATGATTACGAAGGGGACGAACGAACGGTCGATGTGCACATTAAACGACTGCGTGAGCGGTTTGCCGATTGTCATGTATTTATCATTCGGACGATTCGCGGGCTTGGCTATCGGTTGGAGGTATGCAAATGAAGCGAACATGGTTTGTGCTCAAGTCGGTGTTGACGGTTATCGCTGTGATAGCGATGATTAGCCTTTTTTGGACTGCCGCATATTTTATTACAGAAGCGATATACGCTCATTTTGTTTGGCAGCCGCAGCCGTTAGTTCGGCAAATCATCACATCCGTCTCAGGCTTTTTTTTATTTGGCATTAGTATGAGTCTTCTTAGCCCTTTTTTCCGAAAGAAGGAACGAGTGTTTTGGAAAAACTTAATGGATGCGATTAACCGAATCGCCAAAGGGGATTTTCAAGTAACCCTCCGTGCGGACTGGGGGGAGAGAAACCACCCATTTACCGAACTAGTCGAAGGACTTAACGATATGGCAGCGAATTTGCGGACGATGGAAGAAATGCGGCAAGAATTTATCTCGAACGTTTCGCATGAAATCGGGTCGCCGCTTACGTCGATTCGCGGATTTGCTCGGGCGTTAAAAAATGAACATTTGCCCCACGAACAACGAATGCATTACCTAGATATTATTGAAACGGAGTGTGTCCGTCTGTCGAAGCTAAGCGATAATTTGTTACGCTTGGCCATGTTAGATTCTGACCGATATCCGTTTCAGTCTACCTCTTATCGCCTAGATAAACAATTGCAGTCGCTCATCCTCAAATGTGAGCCACAGTGGATAGAAAAAGAGATTGAAATGTGTGCTATGCTTGAAAAAGTAGTCATTACGGCAGATGAAGATTTGCTGAACCAAGTGTGGTTGAACTTACTTCATAATGCGATAAAGTTTACGCCAAGCGGTGGAACGATTACGGTTCAGCTTCAGCAACAAGACAACAACGCCATTGTTATCGTTTCAGACAATGGCCCAGGCATTGCCGAGGAAGATCAACCGCGTATTTTTGAACGCTTTTATAAAGCGGATAAATCGCGTAACCGTGCGGTTGGCGGCAGTGGGCTAGGACTAGCGATTGCGGACAAGATTGTAAAGATGCATCAAGGGAAAATTTCTGTCCGAAGCCAATTAGGAGAAGGGGCGGAATTTACGGTACAGCTGCCACTATCACAGTAAGGAGAGAAACAGCACTCTCTCCTTGTTTATGTATTTCGTAGGACGGTAATGAACCCGTCTAGTATTTGATGGCTGATAATAAATCCTTTGCGAGTATAAAATTTAAGCGCATCGTCATTTCCGTTCGAAACAAAAATAAATAGATCTTGAATCGTTGAAAAAGAACGGAGCCACTCGATTGACTTATCGAACAACACGCTGCCGATTCCATAATTCCGGTACGCTTCTTTTATATAAAACTGGGACAGACAGCCGACATCATCGCTCGAAACAGAAGCAAAATCAAAAAACGCTTCACACGGCAACGTGGCAAAATTGCTCGAATAGACCGTTTTCGGTGAAATGTTGCTATAGGCGTAGCCAACGATTTCGTCGCCGTCTTT
>NZ_JAILZV010000211.1 GCF_023512315.1 Anoxybacillus sp. | reverse complement strand
CTACATAACGTTTCTTTTTGCGCCTGTCCGGCGTATTCGTCCCCAAGTGTATGTTCTAAAATTTTCGCAATCAACGGTTTACATCTTCCGCACGAGCGCCCAGCGTTCGTACAACCACCAACTTGCTCGACCGTCGATGCCCCGTTTTGAATCGCCTGCACAATCGTTCCTTTCGTCACACCATTACAACCACAGACAAGCTCGTCGTCTGCCATCATCGCAACGTCTTCTTCTTTTGCTCCTCCTTCTTTTAAGAAGGCGATGTCGGTTAAAGAAGAAACGTCTTGTTTTTGCTGCATCATTCGAAACAGACGCGTGCTATCCGCTGTATCGCCATATAAGACAATGCCGACAATGCGGTTGTCGCGAATTAATACTTTTTTATAAACGCCATCTAGTTCGTTATGCACTTTAACGGCTTTCGTTTCATCTGACTCATAAATTTCTCCTGCTGAAAATAAATCAATCCCTGACACTTTCAATTGTGTACCGACGATCGAGCCTTCATAGCCCTTCTCTGCTATACCAATGAGCCGCTTTGCCAATACTTGTGCCTGCTCATAAAGCGGTGCAACAAGCCCATATACAATTTCGCGGTGTTCTGCGCACTCCCCAACAGCATACACGTTTGGAACGCTCGTTTCTAAATAATCGTTTACGACGATGCCACGGTTGACAAACAGCCCGCTTTCTTTCGCCAATTTCACATTCGGTACGATACCTGCGGCCATGACAACTAAATCTGCCGCAATTTCTGATCCGTCTTTAAAACGAAGTCCTGTGACTCGATCATCGCCGAGAATTTCTACTGTTTCTTTTTCTAATAAAAAGTGTATTCCTTGCGCTTCTAGTTCGCGCTGTAATAAGCGAGCAGCGGTTTCGTCTAATTGCTTTTCCATAATATGCCCGAGCAAATGCACGACATGAACGTCCATGCCAAGATGCACTAAGCCGCTTGCCGCTTCTAATCCGAGCAACCCTGCCCCGATGACTGCTGCTTTTTTATATTGTTTGGCTGTCTGCATCATCATTTCGCAATCGTGAATATCGCGAAACCCGATCACCCCTTGTTTATAAACACCAGAAATTAGCAAAATAAACGGAAGCGAGCCAGTCGCGAAAATAAGCTCATCATATGGCACCGCACGACCGGACTGTGAATAAACGACTTTTTCGTTCGTATCGACCCGCACGACCGCGTCGCCTGCGTATAATTGAATGCGATTGCTTTCGTACCAATCCCAGTCGTTCATAATGATGTCAGAGAACGACATCTCCCCTTGCAAAATCGTGGATAATTGAATCCGATTATAGTTTGGATACGGCTCTTTTCCGAAAATAGTAATCTCAAACGCATCTGGAGCCATTTTTAATAGTTCTTCCATCGTCCGTACCCCTGCCATCCCATTTCCGATCATTACTAATTTTCGCTTTTGCATCGCTGAAACACTCCTTATTTGCTCAATGATTCACATATAAACATCTACGTATTCGCTAGTTTTATTTTATTATGGAGTCGTTTTTATGTTTGTGAAATTTATCACAATAAGAATGATGAATGTGAATGTTTTCACAAAATTGTAACATTCCTATTGCCCTATACATATTGCCAAAAAATCGCTAATACAATACGAATGGAGGGAAAACAATGGAACATCGTCTATTGGAAGTAGTCGGTCATTGGAGTTGGCATGTGCTAGCGACGATTATTCATGTCGAAGGCTCTTCATATCAAAAAGAAGGAACATGTATGCTATTCGGGGAAAATGGGACACAAATGGGGATATTGAGCGGCGGTTGTTTAGAGGAAGATTTAGCCGCTAAAGCAGACGACATATGGCATACGAAAACAACTACTGTCGTTATTTATGACTTAACACAAGAAGATGATTTTTCTTGGGGGCACGTAGGATGCAACGGGACGATTCACGTGCTGTTACAGCCACTTATCCCTTCATTTCGTACCCATTTACTCGCCGCCAAAACATACCTTGAACGCGGAGAACATGTCGTCTTTGCCAGATTAATGGAAGAATCACAAATAAAGCAGCCATGGCTATTCATCACCGAAAGCGGGCGGACGTTTGGGGAGCTTGTAGAAATTCATGATGAACTTATTCCCATTTTACAAACGGCCCCACCTTTTTCGATGGCTAACGGCATCTGCACGATTAGGGAACGTTCTATTTATGTACACCATTTTTGGCCAAAGCCCCGCCTTATTTTGTTTGGTGCGAATCCGGATGCCCGTCCGCTCGCTTCCTTCGCCCATCAACTTGGGTTTCGCGTCATTGTTGCCGATTGGCGACCAGCTTATGCGGATGCACAGTACTTTCCGTTCGCAGAAATAATGTTAGGGTTCCCAAAAGACATCATCCCAACACTTTCTCTTCACGATCGAGATTTTGTTGTCGTCATGACCCACCACTTTCCGCGCGACCAAGAAATTTTAGCTTTGCTACGTGACAAGCCGCTTTATTATCTTGGCGTGTTAGGTTCGAAAGCCCGCACCGCCCGCTTGTTTGACGGTCATATCCCTTCAGATGTTCGCTCGCCGGTAGGGCTTTCCATTCGCGCGCGCAGCCCAGAAGAAATCGCGATTAGCATCGTTGCTGAAATGATTCAGGCTTTAAGAAAAGGGGGAAAGGGATGATCACTGTCGGCATTTATTTAGCCGCTGGAAATAGCACGCGAATGGGGGCAGATAAACGGGCACTTTCGTTCGCTAACACTTCTCTCGGCTCGGTTGCGTTACAAGCCGCTCTCGTTTCGTCCCTTTCCACCGTTTTCCTTATTGTACCGCCGACCGATTCGCTTGATTGGGTAGCACCTCCGTTATTGCGACACGAAAAAATCATGATTATTCGTTGTCCTTCAGCTACCCAGTCTTTTTCACTGCGATGTGGCGTTCGTGAAGCCATTCGTCACCAATCAGACGCCGCTGTCATTTTATTAGCCGATCAACCGTTTGTCCGGAAGGAAACGATTAACAAACTTATCGCTTGCTTCGCGCAAACGCGCACGGACTATGTGGCGTTTGCCAATAACAATAGACCATTTCCGCCCATTCTATTTAGCGCTGCTGTCTTTCCTTCGCTTCTAAACATTCAAGGCGACGAAGGGGCGCGGCAGCTAATTCGCCAAAAACATTGGAACGGAACGTTGCTTCATGTTGATGACAATCGCCTTTTTTTCGATATTGACACACCCGAAGAGTACAAACAAGCACTTAAGTACTGGGAGAAAGGAGGAATAGGATGATCGGAAAAAGCATCATTCGCAAAGAAGCATGGGAGAAAGTAACAGGAAAAGCAAAATATACGCTTGATACCGTTAACGATGGAACGTTGCATGCAAAGCTTGTCACAAGCCCATATGCCCACGCTCGCATTCGCGAAATTCGCACCGAAAAAGCGTACGCTGCCCCTGGAGTACGCGCTATTCTCACAGGTGAAGGGCTGCCATTAACAGGAGAAGATTTGCGCGATCGCCCACCGATTGCATGGGAAAAAGTCCGTTACCATGGGGAAGTCGTCGCCGTCGTAGTGGCAGATACACTGATGCAAGCAGAACAAGCCGCGCAGCTTATTGCAATTACTTATGAACCCCTCCCTGTCGTCGGTTCGCCGAAAGAAGCGCTAAAAGAGGGAGCACCTCTTCTTCATGAAAACTTAGCAACCTATCAAAAAGGAAAATATACGTACCCCGAACCAGGCACCAATATTGCCAACCGCACAAAAATTCGTAAAGGCTCGATGGAAAAAGGATGGGCGGAAAGTGAGGTGATCGTGGAGGCAAGCTTTTCGTTTTCCCCTTCCGACCACGCTGCGATGGAAACACGATGTGCAACCGCGGAAATTCGAGCAGACGGAACGATTGTCATCACAGCGTCGACGCAAGCACCATTTATGATTAAACGGCTCATTGGGGAATATTTCGGAGAAGAAGTGGG
>NZ_JAILZV010000210.1 GCF_023512315.1 Anoxybacillus sp. | reverse complement strand
TTTTCCGCAATGCTTTCGCTTTTCCGTTTCGATTCCACACACCGTGCAGCGGTACGAAGCTTGCCAAACGGCACCGATGTATGTATCTACGACGCTGCCGAAAAAGCCGAACATGCTAATCGCAACAACCGAAACGTCGCGCCATACGAAATTCGCGGCAAGCGCTATCACAAATGCACCGAAAAAAGCAGCAAGCGTTCCAAGCGAGGTCACCGCTCCCGATGTGCCTGGCTCGACTTTTTTCCACGTTGTAATCATTCTTGGCGACTGGCGACTCACACTTCCAATTTCTGACGCCCATGTGTCTGCATTTGCAGCAGCAATCGAAACAGCAAACAGCCCGTGCCAGTCCCAGTAAGGGAAAACAAGCGCACATACGCTAATCACTGCGGGGATGCTGCCGTTGGCGAACACTTGCACATAATCACGTTGCGCCCCTTTTTCTATTTTCTCTGCTAGTAATTGTTTTTGCTGGTGACGAAAATGGCTCCAAACACTAGATGTCCCAAAAAACACCCCAAGCAAACATAGCCCTTGCCAAGAAAAGCGAAGCGCTACTGCCGTCCCGACAAGCATTGTCGCTATTGCCCCGGAAAAGGAAAGCGAGCGGGCAAAAAATCCGACGATGGCAACCAATACGATCACGATATACTCATTCATGGCAAACGATAACCTTTTCGTTTGTAATAATAACATCGACGGGAATGTCGTGCGGCTCGATCGGAAGCTGTTCGATCACTTGAAACGAGTATGCTAGCGAAACAGTCAGGCTTTTCACCTGCTGTAAATACCGGTCATAATAGCCGCCACCATAGCCAATTCGATAGCCGTCGATGGAAAAGCAAATGCCAGGGACAATCATGAACTCAATCGCCTGTGGGGGTATTTCTTCTGTTAGCGATTCGATTGGCTCTTTTAGCCCGAAATATACCGTTTCTAACTCATCAAATGAGCGAATCGCACGAAACGTCATCGTCTTCGTTTCCGGATGGCATTTTGGCACACAAACGATCTTTCCTTCTTTCCACGCCTTTTCAATGATCGGCATTGTATTAATCTCTTGTCCTTTTGAAATCGTCAGTGCCACCGTCGTCGCTTGTAGCCAACCCGAAAAAGCGTATAACTGAGCAGCAATTTGTTCGTCATATGCTCGCTTTTCTTCCGGTGTCAATTGTCGCAGCCGTTCTCTCATTTGTTCGCGAATAAACGATTTCATCCTTTTCCTCCTTTAACAAAAAAGCAGCAGGAAATCGCTTCCTACTGCTTACTTTGTTTCACGATGAACAGTTGCTTTTTTATCTCGTGGGCAATATTTTTTTAGTTCCAGACGGTCTGGATTATTGCGTTTATTTTTTGTGGAAATATAGTTACGTTCGCCGCATTCTGTGCAAGCTAATGTAATGTTTACGCGCATCTTTTTCCCTCCAAACTTTTTATAATCAGACCTTTCTATGATAGCATTTTTTTTTCGCGATTTCCATATTTAATTTAGACATTTTGATATTGACGAATTTTTTTTATATAACGCGTGACCGTTTCACGCGCTTTTTGCCCGTCAAACGCCTCAGAATAAATCGTAAATACCGGCTGATCTAATTCAGGCAAAATAAACGTCCAACTGCCATCCGGATGGCGTACTTTAATGCCGCCCCCCACATCTACGTTCGTTTCACTTTCGTCTTCGATAAGCTTCCGCATCACGACGGCGCGAGCGTTCCACGGACAGAACACGTAATCTTTTAACCAATGTAGGCGTGGAAGGGAAGCGATCACTTGCGACAGCGGGCGAGCTTCCACGGCAAAAAGCTGAAGGAGCTGAACGAACGCAAACACGGCATCGTACAAAAAATGAAACGGATGCGACCATGCACGCAACATGTCTCGTCGCGTTCCTTCCACTCGCTTCGTGCTGCCGTTTAAACGGCTTGCCATCGATTCTAATCCGGAAGGGGCGTACGCCGGAAGCGGCACCGAACGCTCGGAATGAAAGAGAAGCGACACGAGCGTATAAAGCGAAAATAGCTGCTCCTCCGTTATCATCTTCCCTGTTTCGTCCATTACGAAAAATTGTTCGCCGTCTTTTTTCGCCACGACGGCAAATAAGGCGTTTGTTGCTTTGAGATATTCGCGCAGTTCGTGAAGGGATGTTTGTTTAATTATGGTGACTTCGTGGGTTGAAAACAACTGTTCGATCAGTGAAGAAACGTTAGCGTCCGAAACAAAAAGCGCGTTTGGATGAAGAGAAAGCGATATACACTGGCGCATTGCTTGAATATATGGGGCGCTTGGCTGGCGTTCGTAGGTGGCATACCCAATTTGTTCGAAAGGAACGCGACGAATATTTCCTTGGGCAAATGTACGCTCGAGTTTTTTTTCTTGAAAACGATCGAGAGGGTAGCCGCATTCGTCATACAAATCGATATACACTTTGTCATTTTCTAAAAAGAAATATGCTCCACCAGCATGAGATAAGCGAGAGAGGTGGTAGCGGACGACGGGCGCTATTGTCCCTTCTTGCCATTCCGTCGTACAAATGCCAGAGGCGTGCAATCCTTGGGAAAACGCTTGTTTCATCAGGGTGGTAAACGGATGCCCGTCACTAGCAGCGATGACGCGGCTGTGCAACGGCAATATGCTGCCGTAAGCGGCACCAAGTTTACTAGCGTATTCTGGGGTCATCTCGACGTTCGCTATTCCAGAAATGCCACGCACGCCAAAAAGCGGTTGTGCCGCATCGGTTCCCCAAAAAAGCGACGAATGAACGACCGTTCCTTCGACAATCGTTTTATTTGGCCATATTTTCGTATTCGGTTTCACATGCACGTTCGGCTGAACTGTACAATGGCTGCCGATGACAGATTGTTCGAGCAACTCTGCTCGGTTTGCCACATACGTATCGTTTGCGACTAAGCTTCCACGCAATTCAGCATAGCGCCCGATATAGACGCGATCCCAAATAATGCTACGTTTCACCGATGTATGTTCGCCGATGTGCACGTTTGCCCCAATGACTGTATACGGGTCAATTTTCGCATATTTACGAACACATCCTCCCTCACCAATAAACGCTGGGCCGACGATAACCGCGCCATCTTCGATTTTAGCGCCTTGACCGACCCAAACGTGAGGAAATACTTCCTGCCCCGGGAACGAAACGTTGACGCGCTTATTTAACAAATCGATATGCGCCTTTCGGTATTGCTCAATGCTTCCGATATCCAGCCAATAGCCATCCGCAAAAAAGGCATAAAGCGGGGCGTTTTGTTGCATTACGTACGGGAAAATATCGTTGCTGAAGTCGCATTTGTCTTCTTTCATGTATTGGAAAATCTCACGCTCGAATAAATAAATCCCTGTGTTTACTAAATCGCTACACACTTCGTTCCATTTTGGCTTCTCGATCAACTGTTTTACCCGTCCATCGCTTGCCGTAATCATTCCGCCATAATCAAGCGGATTTTTTTGCTTCGTTGCCACAATCGTCGCCAGCGCACCACGCTCGCGGTGAAACGCCATCGCTTCAAGTAAATCAATATCCGTTAAAGCGTCGCCGCTAACGACGAGAAACGTATCGTCAATAAATGACATGGCGTTTTTGATACTCCCTGCGGTTCCGAGCGGCTCTTGTTCTTCAAAATAACAAATATTCACACCAAACCGGCTTCCATCGCCGAAATACGTTTTAATCGTTTCTCCTAAATAGTGAATCGTAATCGCGATATCCGTCACCCCAAACCGCTTTAGCCAGTCAATCGCATATTCTAGCACTGGTTTTCCAACAAGCGGCACCATTGGCTTTGGCACATCGCAAGTAAGCGGTCGGAGCCGCGTTCCGCGTCCACCAGCCATAATAATCGCTTTCATCCCCCCACCCCCTATATTTTACGGGTACTGTCAAAAGTTTTAAAGACGTACCCCGATTTTTTGTTGATTTTACGCAATGAATGATAAAAAAAGCTTGCC
>NZ_JAILZV010000209.1 GCF_023512315.1 Anoxybacillus sp. | reverse complement strand
TCGTTATCGTATTCAAGCATGATCAATTTATGGTTGCGAAGCGCCGTACCGATAGCAGACCCCATGCCGATATCCATACCACCGTCACCAGTGACCATAACAAACGTTACGTCGTCCGATACTTGAATATCGCCGCGTTTTTTCATTTCGAAAAACGCTTCGACTGCCCCTGACAACGTCGCTGGGCCGTTTTGGAATAAGTTATGAATCATTGTTTGTCTATGGGAGCTGTACGGATAGGCGGTCGTGACGACGTACGCACAACCTGTTTGGAATAAAACGACGACATCGCCTTCAATTCCTTTAAAGAATAGCTCCAACCCAGGGAAAATGCCGCATCCTGGACAAGCTCCATGCCCTGGCGCAATTCGTTTCGGTTTTGCCGTTAATGCGCGAAGCGGTGGAATTTTTACTTTTAACCGGTTCGTTTCTGCGTCTTCTGTGACTTGAATGAGCCCTGTTTTAAACGCATCCCCATGTAGCGGCTCGATGACCCGTTGCAATTTCTTTTCTTGTTTTCCTGGCACATGCCCAAAATAGTCAAACGGTTTTTCCGCATAGCCTTTTTCCATCGCCTCTATCGCTAGTTGGAAAAACGCTTCCGCTTCATCGGCATAAAAGTCTTTTCCGCCAACACCGAACACGCGGCTTAAGACGATGGTTTTGTTTTCTGGGTCGCTTTGTAGTGCGGATTTTACTTCATGCGTCATATTCGGACCGTGCGCCCCATAAGAATCGGCACGTTCCCCAATGAGAAGTGCTTTTACATTTTTTAACGCTTGGCGAATTTCTTCCGCCGGGAACGGACGGATAATATTCGGGCTAATGACGCCTGCTTTAATGCCTTTCGCCCGCAATTTATCGACTACGTCTTTTGCTGTTTCCGCAGCAGAATTTAATAAAAAGAGCGCTACTTCAGCATCGTCCATTTGGTATAAATCAAGCACCGGATATTCACGTCCAGATAATTCCGCGTATTCGCGCGCGACTTGTTGAAATACTTCGCCTGCGCGGTATAGTGCTTCCGATTGTTGGAAGTTGTTGTTAATTAAGTCGTCCCCGTTCATATGCGCCCCGATCGTAATCGGATGTTTTGGGTCAGATGCATTTGGAAATTCCGTTGGCCGCTCACCGACAAACGCTTGAACGACTGCACGGTCTTTAAAATATTGCACTTTTCGTTTTTGGTGCGATGTAAAGAACCCGTCGTATGCGACGATGACTGGAAGGCGAACGCCTGCATGCTCAGCGATTTTCAATGCCATAATGTTCATGTCATACACTGCTTGCGGCGTGCGAGCAAGCAAAATGACCCACCCAGTGTTTAAAGCAAAATAAAGGTCCGAATGGTCGCCTCGAATATCTAGTGGTCCGCTAATCGAGCGAGTGACTAAGTTCATGACCATTGGAAAACGCGTTCCTGATTGCACCGGTAGCTGTTCTAGCATATACATTAACCCGTTGGCACTCGTCGCGTTAAATACACGCGCGCCCATCACAGACGCACCGTAGCAAATCCCGGCCGAACCGTGCTCCCCATCCGCTGCAATGAGCTGAATGTTGTGCTCTCCGCGCGTTTTCATTTGGTCGAGTAGCTGTGCAATTTCGGTCGACGGCGTAATTGGGAAATACCCCATGACGTGATAATCAATTTGGGCAGCCGCTAATGCTGCCATTTCGTTCCCCGATTCAAACGTCGTCGCTTGTTCGACTGTTGGTTTTGTTCCTTTTTCTTCGACCATCGCCATTAATAAGCCCCCCCTGTCACTAATGGGAATGTTTGTTTTACTTGATGTTGCTCCGCAAAGCCAATTTGTTCGCGCTCGACAGAAAGCGCAGCTGTTGGACAGGCTTCCACACATTTTAAGCAACCTTTGCAATATTGGTAATCAATGCCGCGCAAAAACATTTGCTTGCGCCCTTTTTTGTCTTCCCCTTCTTCCCACACGAAACAAAGGTCTGGGCAAACGGTGTCACAGGCAACGCAATGAATGCATTTTTCTTCTTCCCATTTTGGTAAAAACCCTTGTCGCGAGCCGCTTAAATCTTTGAAAATGCTGTTGGCGTTCGCCGAAATGATGCCGCCGATTTCTTGCGTTTCATAGCCTAAAAGCGGCTCTGGGCGCGAAAACGCTTTGCCGCGTGCGGATTCGGGCGCTTCATATGTTTTAAAACGCACTTCATGATAGCCGCGCTCAAATGTACGAATATTTGATTCTACTAAGTGAGGGTATTTTTTCTCGAACGTTTTGCGAATGACTTGTTTCATCGCTTCCGGGTCTAAAAAATCACAGACGCGGAATAACGCGCCAAGCATCGCAGTATTCACTTTCGTTTTCTCTTCTACGGCAATGCCGAGCGCATCGACGACGGCAAGCGTTCCGTATTCTAATCGTAAATCGCGCTTAATGTCATCAAAGTCTCTCGTTGAGTTGACTAGGACAATGCCGTCTGGGGCTAAACCGCTTACAACGTCGACCATTTTATAGAGCGCTTCATGGAAAACGCCAATGACGTGCGGTTCTTCAATCGGGCTATGGGCGCGAATTTCTACGTCTCGGTCACAAAAACGGATAAAACTTTTTACAGGTGATCCTTTCTTCTCCGAACCGTAAGAAGAAAAGTTAGAACCGTTTAACCCAAGCCCTAATACGCCTGCTTCCGCAAGCATTTTTCCAGCTAAGTTCGCCCCAAGTCCACCAATGGATTCTAAACGAATCTCAAAAAATCCAAGTTCATTTTTTTTCGGTAAAATCGACATGTTATCCCCCCTACTAGAATAGATGGGTATCCCCCCTTCTTCACATTTTAATCAAAAAATCGTCAAAAAGATGTGACAAAAATCAAACATTTAGAAAAATATTAGTAGTACACAAAGAAACACCTTTATTCAGAAAGGGGTTTAGTTATATAACAGTTTTTTTATTGTATTATAACAGAAAAAACCTAGCAAGCGTTACTTGCTAGGTGAAGAAGCAAAATATTTTGCGAGCGTCACAATCATCGCCCCCATCCGTTCAAGTTCTGGCGCAACGATGCGCGCCACCCCTTCTTCAGAAAGCGCCTCTGCCGTCACTTTTCCGACTGCGCACGCGACGACATGTTCGTTAAAAGCGCGGCATAACGGCTCGACCGCTTGTTTTTCTTTCGCGAACGAAAAAAGGAAGCGAACTTGCATAGCTGTCGTAAAACAAACGGCATCGACTTGCTGCGCGACAATTTCATTGTATAGCAGGTTCAAGACGTCCTCATCCGGCGCGATATGCTGATACGGAAGCAACTCCGTGTACGACGCGCCGCACTCGAGCAAAAATTGCTTTAACGTCGGTGCCGTGTCGCCATGCAGTTGAACGACCACGCGTTTTCCAGCAAACGAAAACGAGGCAAGCGAACGAAGCAGCCCTTTCGTCGTTCCATCATCGCTCTCTGCAACAATCGGGATACCGATTTTTTTTAGCGCCGCCACCGTTTTGTAGCCGCGGACAGCAACGTTTGCTGCTTGGATCGTTTCTAGCCATTTTTCTTTCATGCCGCCCCGTTCCGCCGCATCGGTTAATGTTTCAACCCCGACGCCGGTGGTGAAAATGAACCAATCGGGTGTTTCGGAAATGGCGGCGCGAATTTCTTCGATAAGCGCTTCGTCTTTAGCAAACACCGTCCCTTGCGCAGGGCGAACGATGGCAATTCCCCCTTGCTTTCCAATCAATGCTGTCATTTCTTCTATTTTCCGCGATGCGCATAAGACAATTCGTTTTCCTTCCAACCGAAATCCTCCTTCACTTTTCCCCCATTTTAGAACAGAAAATGGCGCTAAGCAAACAAAAAGAACGGCAAAAGCCGTTCTAACGTCAGGAGTGTTGATTAACCAATAAAAACAAGTTAACATCACTCTATTTCTAGCTTTTCTGCCGTAGTCGGCAAGCGGTTCGCTTGCCGACTGGGCATGCGCACAGCATGCCCTCCTC
>NZ_JAILZV010000021.1 GCF_023512315.1 Anoxybacillus sp. | reverse complement strand
TAAAACTTCGCCACTTCCTCTACTTCTTCTAGCGATTTTTGCATGACTTGCTCAAACACTTCCCCTTTGTCGCAACCGGACCCAACTAAAATGCCTTCTCGATGTTGTTGCAACACCGAACGCGGAATGCGCGGCACGCGATAAAAATATTGCACGTGCGCTAACGAAACGAGCTTAAATAAATTTTTTAAGCCGATGTCGTTTTGTGCAAGCAACGTTACATGAAACGGACGTGAACGCTGATACGCCGTTTCTTGGCGGGAGCGCTCATTTAATTCATCGTGGTACAATATTCCTTTTTCTTGTGCGTCTTTCAGCATCCGCATGAGTAGATGCCCTGTCGCTTCTGCGTCATAAATGGCGCGGTGATGTTGTGTTAATTCAATCTCAAACTTTTTACAAAGCGTATTTAAGCGATGATTTTTTAACTCTGGATATAAAAAGCGAGCAAGCTCTAGCGTGTCGATGACCGGATTCGTTACGCGCGGAATGCCGATTTTTTTCAAACCAGCGTTAAAAAAACCGATGTCAAAGCCCGCGTTATGTGCCACCAGCACACTGTCCCCGATCCAGTCATAAAACGTTTGCAATACTTCTTCTACATCTGGCGCATCTTTCACCATCTCATCCGTAATTCCCGTCAATTCGATCGTCGTAATCGAAAGTGGGTGGTGCGGGTTCGCGAACGACGTAAACCGGTCAATAATCTCGCCGTCTTTTACTTTCACTGCAGCAAGTTCAATAATCGTATTATAAACAGCCGACAATCCGGTCGTTTCGACGTCAAATACGACAAACGTGTCGTCCGCCAGTAGACGATGCGCTTCATTGTATGCGATCGGGACACCATCATCGACGATGTTCGCCTCTACCCCGTACAACACTTTCATGCCGTGTTTTTTTGCTGCGCTATACGCCTCTGGAAATGATTGCACAACCGCGTGGTCAGTCACCGCAATCGCTGGATGCCCCCATTTTTTCGCTTGTTCAATTAACTTCGTAACCGACGTAACCGCGTCCATTTGGCTCATTGGGGTATGCAAATGAAGTTCCACCCGTTTCTCCTCGGCCGTATCTTCTCGTTCTTTCGGTTTAATTTCATTCACATCGTTGGCTAATAATACCAAGTCGCGGACGAACGTATCGTTTTGCACACTTCCGCGCACTTTCACCCACATGCCTTTTTTCACTTTTTCCATCAACGCGGCGTCTTCTTTATCACGCGAGAACATTTTCACTAAAATCGAATTCGTGTAGTCAGTTATTTTAAACGTTAATAGCGAACGACCGCTTTTTAACTCTTTTACTTCCGCCTCAAAAATATACCCTTGAACGACGACGCGCTTTTCTTCTTCAAGGATGCTATCAAGCGTGCGCACTTCCTCTTCTTCGCGAATCGGATACCCGATGACAAACGGGCCTGCCGGCTCCGACACGGAGTCTTTCGCCGTTTCACTTCTTGCCGTCATTTCCGCGAACGCCGCGAACGCACGCGCTTCGTCTTCTTGCTGTTTTTGCGCTAAAAATTGTTCATACGCTTGTTCCGAGTGTTTCACTTCCGTTTCTAGCCGAAGCAATGGAAAACCGAACGTTTCATATATTTCCGGCAATTTTTCCGCAAACCGGCGCTTTACCGCTAGCGCCTCGGCTTCGTTGCGCGCCGTCACGATCACTTTATTTCCTTGCACCGTTGGCAACTGCTCGTGAAGGAGCAGAAGAAGCGGAGACGACATATCTTCTAACGACCGCAAACAAAGCGGCCAATACTCGTGCACATCCGCCGGTGTAAACGACGAATCGATGGTGTGAACGGTATGTTTTACCGTCGCGATATGCTGAAACGCTTGCCCAAGCCGTTCGGTAAAAAGTTCGTACACGCGTGCCGGCAAAATGCGCGGCAGTAAAAAATAAAAGTGCCAACACCGTTTTTCTTTCTCAATGACTACTTTTTCTATCCCAGCGCCTGAAAAATACGAAACTAATTCATCAGACGTCAAATCGAGTTGCTCTAATAACACGCGAAACCGTTGTTTTTGCTCGTTTGTTAACATGCGTTTCCCCTCTCAATTAGAATGAGCAGAAGGGCTGTCCTAGAAGGAATCAGCCCTTTACGTTTACGATAACTGTAATAGACGGTTTACTGTTTCGACTAGTTCATTTACATGTACTTCCATTGATTCTCCTGTTTGTCGCACCTTTACTTCCACAATTCCTTCGCTAGCACGTTTTCCGACTGTCACACGAACTGGAATCCCGATTAAATCACTATCGGCAAATTTCACGCCTGGACGTTCTGGACGATCGTCATACAGCACTTCGATGCCTGCTTGTCCTAATTTTTCGTACCATTCTTCCGCTAGTTCACGCTGCTCATCGTTTTTCGGATTCACGGAAATGAGGTGAACATGGAACGGTGCGACCGCTGCTGGCCAAACAAGCCCGTTTTCGTCGCCAAATTGCTCGGCAATCGCAGCAAGCAAACGGGAAACACCGATGCCGTAGCAGCCCATAATCATCGTTTGCATACGACCGTTTTCATCAAGATACGTCGCATTCATCGCTTCGCTATAGCGCGTGCCTAGTTTGAACACATGTCCGACTTCTATCCCACGCGCAAAGCGAATCGTTCCTTTTCCATCCGGCGAAGGGTCGCCTTCTTGAATAAAACGTAAATCGGCATATTGCGATACGTGAAAATCGCGGTCTGGGTTGACGCCAATATAGTGGTAGCCTTCTTCATTCGCCCCACATACGCCATTGACGATTGCTTGCACCGCATTATCAGCAATGACAGTAACGGACTTGTCCACTCCGATCGGGCCAAGCGACCCAACGGAGCAACGCATCACTTCTTTCGTTTCTTCTGGCGATGCTAGTTCCACCACCGATGCTTCGAACACATTTTTTACTTTCACGTCGTTCGCCTCATGGTCGCCGCGGACGAGCACTAAAACGTAGCGGTCGTCTACTTTAAACAACAATGACTTTATGCATTTTTCCGGCGTCACTTGCAAAAATGCCGATACTTCTTCGATTGTTTTTTGCGTTGGCGTATGCACTTTTTCTAACGGACGAACTGGCTCGTCGCCTTTTTCATAGGTGGTGACGACCGGTGCCATTTCAATATTTGCTGCATAATCGGACGCATCTGAATACGCGATTGTATCTTCGCCGATTTCAGACAATACCATAAATTCATGTGTATCTTTTCCGCCAATCGCCCCAGAGTCGGCAATTACCGCGCGGAAGTTTAACCCGCAGCGGCGGAAAATATTTGAATATGCCTCGTACATTTTGTTGTATACGTCATCTAAACTTTCTTTTGACGTATGAAACGAATACGCATCTTTCATAATAAATTCACGGCCACGCAACAACCCAAAGCGCGGACGTTTTTCGTCACGAAATTTCGTCTGAATTTGATATAACGTAAGCGGTAATTTTTTATACGTTCGTACTTCGTCTCGTACGAGTGCCGTAATGACTTCTTCATGTGTCGGGCCAAGCGCAAAATCGCGGTCGTGGCGGTCTTTTAGTCGCATCAGCTCTGGACCGTAGGAATACCAACGACCAGATTCTTGCCAAAGTTCCGCTTGCTGAAGCGCTGGCATCAGCAATTCAATCGCGCCTGCCCGATTCATTTCTTCGCGAATAATCGTTTCTACCTTTTGTAAGACACGCTGACCGAGCGGCAAAAATGTATAGACACCGCTCGCGCTTTGCCGAATAAATCCAGCCCTTAGCAATAGCTGGTGGCTTTTTACTTCTGCATCCGCTGGTATTTCGCGTAGCGTTGGAATAAACGACTGACTTTGTCTCATCTTCGTGCACCTCTTACAAGAAAAATTTTTGAATGTCGTTCCATGTCACGACTAACATGAGTAGCATTAATAATGCAAAGCCGATAAAATGAACCATTCCTTCTTTCTGTCGATCAATCGGCTTGCCGCGCAACGCTTCGAGCGCAAAAAACATTAACCGTCCACCGTCTAATGCTGGAAGCGGCAATAAATTTACAATCCCGAGGTTAATGCTTAAAATCGCCCCCCATTTCATGACGTAATAAATGCCGGATTGGGCGACTTTGTTTGTCGATACAGCAATGCCGACCGGCCCTGATAGCATATCAAGCGAAAATTGCCCGGTAATTAAATGGCCGATGCCAACAACGATTTGTTTTGTCCAATAGTACGTTTCTAAGGCCCCTTGTTTAAACGAACCGACGACCGATTTTTCCATCGGACCATAGACGCCAATTAAGCCGATCGTTTCCCCTTGGACTTGTTTCGCTTCTGGCGTTACAGGAATATCTAATGTTTTCCCATCCCGCTGAATCGTAAACATCAGTTTTTCTTCTGGATGGGCACGGATAATGTTGACGACTTCTGTCCATGTCGACACCGGTTCGTGATCGATTGATACTACAACGTCCCCTTGCTTTAAGCCGGCATCGCGCGCTGCTCCTTCTTTTGTTAATTCGCCAATGATCGGTTTATCAACCGGATAGCCTTGTAATAAGCCGATGAGCACGAACACAACAAACGCTAAAACAAAATTGGCTAACGGTCCTGCGAAAATAGCTAGCGCCCGCTGACCGAGCGTTTTGGAAACAAACTGGCGGTGGTACGGCGCAATTTGAATTTCTTGATGATCGTGCACAAAAAACGCAGGTTCGCTAATCGCAAAGCGAACGAGACGTTCTCCGTCCTCCTCTTCGTAGCCAGTGATGTACATGCCATGCTCTAAGTCGGCTTGCTCCACTTCAATGATTTTCGCCTCTGGATAGTCGTCTTTATGATTGATAATAATTTTTTTCACGCTGCCATCTTGGTCGAGTTCTAACCCGACGATTTGTCCCGGCTTTACTTCGATCATTTCTGGGTCTTCACCGGCCATGCGAACAAATCCGCCTAACGGGAGCAGGCGAATTGTATAGACCGTTTCCCCCCATTTGAACGAAAACACTTTCGGACCAAATCCAATCGCAAACTCGCGGCATAAAATGCCAGCTCGTTTTGCAAAAATTAAATGCCCGAGTTCGTGGAAAAACACGAGCGCCCCAAAAATGGCGACAAACGCAATAACGGTATTTAACGTGTTCAAATTTTCAACCACCCTTTATGTTAATAGTGACTGGATATAGCGGCGCGTTTCTTCATCCACCGCTCGAATGTCCTCAAGCGTCGGTTGAGGAATGATTGTATGCTGCGTTAACGCCCGTTCAATCAGCTCTTCAATCATTAAAAAGGAAATGCGACCATTTAAAAACGCCGCCACCGCTTCCTCATTCGCTGCGTTTAACACCGTCGGCAACGAACCGCCCTTTTTTCCTGCCTCATATGCAAATTGTAAACAACGGTAACGGTCAAAATCAACTGCTTCGAAATGAAGTTTCCCGACTTCTGCTAAATGTAGCTTTTTTGCTCCTTTTAATTCGAGCCGATCCGGATAGGTGAGCGCATATTGAATCGGGACACGCATATCCGGTGTTCCAAGTTGGGCGATGATGCTGCTGTCATGAAATTGAACGAGCGAATGGACGATGCTTTCTCTATGTAGCAATACATCAATTTGTTCATATGGCAACTGAAAGAGCCAGTGCGCTTCAATGACTTCCAGCCCTTTATTCATCATCGTTGCCGAATCGATCGTAATTTTCGCTCCCATCGACCAGTTTGGATGGCGAAGCGCTTCTTCGACTGTTACGTGGCGAAGCTGTTCGCGTGTTCGGTCACGGAAACTTCCACCTGACGCCGTTAAAATAATTTTCTCAATCGTTTTCGGCTGTTCGCCTTGCAAACATTGAAAAATCGCCGAATGTTCGCTATCGACGGGAAGAAGCGCCACGCCATGTTTGTTCGCTGCTTCTGTGACAATATGACCTGCCGTCACAAGCGTTTCTTTGTTTGCTAAGGCAATCGTCTTGCCCGCCTCAATTGCCTTTAATGTTGGCACAAGTCCAACGCTGCCAACGACTGCGTTCACCACGATCGTTGCTTTCGGATGCGTAGCCACTTCAATAAGCCCTTCTTCGCCAGCAACGATTTTCACTTTTCCGTTATATTCCGCACGCAGGGCAGAAAACGCCTGCCAATCGGCAACCGCAACAAGCTCGGGCTGAAATTGGTCAATCGCCTGTTTCGCAGCTTCCACATTTTTCCCTACGGATAGTGCGATGAGGCGAAATTTTTCGCGGTGCGCGTCAATAACATCTAGCGTTTGCTTTCCAATCGAACCGCTCGCACCTAATAAACTAACATACTTCAACGTATTCACTCCCACTACATCATTGTTAAGAAAAGATGCAAAATTGGTAACATAAACAATAAGCTATCAAACCGGTCCAAAATGCCGCCATGCCCTGGCAACAGATTACCTGAATCTTTTACCCCATAATGCCGCTTAAACGCCGATTCGACTAAATCTCCCATCTGTCCAACGACCGAAAGCACGAGCGTCATCACAAGCAAAAGCGGAACGCTCGCAAAAGAATCGGTAAACCACTGATAAATAAGGGCAACGATTAACGCACAAACCGTGCCCCCAATCGATCCTTCCACTGTTTTATTCGGGCTAATTTCCGGCCAAAGTTTCCGTCTTCCGAACGCGCGGCCTGTAAAATAGGCCCCTGTATCGGTCGCCCAAATAATAAATAGCGCGTAAAACATAAGGGAAAGACCGGCTAGACGCGTTTCCATAAAGTAATGAAACCCAAAGCCGACGTAAAGACTAGCTAACATGGCAAATGCCGCATCATCAAACGTAAAGCGATTTTTTGTCGTCACCGTATAAATAAGCAAGAAAAGGGCGATAAGTAAAAGCAAGTCTAGTTTCGTTAACGGCAAAAGCCACGATTCACGCGCAAGCAACCCCCACACGAATAACGTACTTATCAGACCAGCGATCGAAAGAAGCTTCATATTTTTCATCCGCAATAATTCAAACAAGCCAATCGTTGCTAATACATATGTTACAACAATAAAAGGAATGCCGCCAAAAATAACAATCGGTAAAAAAAGGGCAGCGGCAATCACCCCTGTGATGATTCGTTGCTTCATCCTCGTTATACGCCTCCAAATCGACGGCCGCGCTGCTGAAATTCTGCGACCGCTTGTAATAAATGCTGTTCCGTAAAATCTGGCCAGAGCACATCCGTAAACCAAAACTCTGTATACGCCAGCTGCCAAAGCATAAAATTGCTTAAGCGAATTTCTCCGCTCGTCCGAATAAGCAAGTCAGGGTCTTTTAAATCTTTTGTCATTAAATACGAAGCGATGACATCTTCGGTAATTTCCTCCGGTGCCAACTGTCCTTTTGCCACTTGTTTCGCAATTTCTTGCATCGCATACGTAAGCTCTCGGCGGCTGCCGTAATTGAGCGCAAAATTTAAAATAAGCCCTGTATTATGTTTCGTTTCTTCCATCGCTTTTTCCACTGCCCGACGCGTATGCTCTGGGAGCTGATCGCGATTTCCGATGACGCGGACATTGACGTTTTCTTCGATTAGCTCAGGCAAAAAGGTCGTCAAAAATTGTTCTGGAAGCTTCATTAAGTAATCGACTTCCTGCTTCGGACGCTTCCAATTTTCTGTGGAAAACGCATAGAGCGTTAACACTTTAATGCCTAGTTCATTGGCAAACCGCGTTATTTTCCGAACGACTTGCATTCCTTCATAATGACCGGCAATGCGCGGCAACGACCGTTTTTTCGCCCAGCGCCCGTTTCCGTCCATAATAATCGCTACATGTTCTGGAATCGGATGCTGCAACACTTCTTCTTTCGTATATTCTGTAGAAAGTGGTTTATGACCTTTCCGAAATTTGTTAAACATCCTAGTCCTCCGTTTTTTCGATTGTTTCCATTTCACTATGAGGCTAGTGTAATCAAGAAGTCATCATTTCGTCAAACATGCACCTCATGTCGCTTTTTCATTATAGCAAAAAAACCCTCTTGTCACATAGAGGGTTTTATGTCGTGAGGGATTAAACTTCCATAATTTCTTTTTCTTTGTCTTTTGTAATCGCATCAATTTTAGCAATATGGTCGTCTGTTAGTTTTTGCACGTCGTCTGTATAACCGCGCAATTCATCTTCCGTAATTTCTCCGTTTTTCTCGAGCTTTTTCAACTCGTCGTTCGCATCGCGACGAATGTTCCGTACCGCTACTTTTGCGTCTTCTGAATATTTTTTCACCACTTTGACAAGTTCACGGCGACGCTCTTCTGTTAACGGCGGAATCGTAATGCGAATGACCGAGCCGTCATTCGAAGGAGTCAATCCTAAATCAGAAGCTAAAATCGCTTTTTCAACGTCTTTTAAAATCGATTTGTCGTACGGCTGGATGACAAGCAAGCGCGCTTCTGGTACGTGAATACCTGCTAATTGGTTGATCGGTGTCGGCATTCCGTAATAGTCTACCGTAATTTTTTCCAATAGCCCTGGGTTGGCTCTTCCGGCACGAACGCTTGCTAATTCGCGAGTAAACGCTTGAACGGCTTTATCCATTTTTTCTTTTGTGGCTGTGAGTACTTGTTTTGCCATCGTTATTTCCCCCTTACAACTGTTCCAATATTTTCGCCAAGAACGGCACGTTTAATATTGCCTTCTTCCATAATGGAAAATACAATCAACGGAATGTCGTTGTCCATGCATAGCGATGAAGCGGTTGAATCCATGACGCCAAGCCCTTGTTTGATGACGTCTAAATATGAGAGTTCATCGTATTTCACGGCATTTTCGTCAACTTTCGGATCCGCGCTGTACACGCCGTCGACGTTATTTTTCGCCATTAAAATGACGTCTGCTTCAATTTCAGCAGCGCGCAATGCGGCGGTCGTATCGGTGGAGAAATAAGGATTCCCTGTGCCAGCCGCAAAGATGACCACACGCTTTTTTTCGAGGTGACGAATCGCTTTTCTTCTGATGTACGGCTCCGCTACTTGGCGCATTTCAATCGATGTTTGTACGCGCGTTTCCACGCCAAGATGTTCAAGGCTGTCTTGTAAAGCAAGCGAGTTCATGACAGTAGCGAGCATGCCCATGTAGTCGGCGGTTGCGCGATCCATGCCCATTTCGCTTCCTGTTTTTCCACGCCAAATGTTTCCGCCTCCGACAACGACTGCGACCTCAACTCCTAATTCGGCGACTTCTTTCACTTGTTTGGCAATCGATTGAATAACAGCTGGATTAATGCCATATCCTTGATCGCCAGCTAACGCTTCTCCGCTCAATTTCAGCACGACACGTTTGTATTTTGGGTTACTCATGCGACTCCTCCGTATAGCTAATCTTTAAAAATAGGGAACACCGCTGTGTTCCCTATTCCAGTTATTGCTTTCTTACTTGGCTCATGACTTCTTCCGCGAAGTTGTCTTGACGTTTTTCGATTCCTTCGCCTACTTCGTAACGAACAAAGCTTTTCACTGTCGCTCCGTTTGCTTCCACAAATTGGCGAACTTTCACATCTGGATTTTTTACAAATGTTTGCTCTAGTAAGCAAATGTCTTCATAAAATTTGTTTAAGCGGCCTTCGACCATTTTTTCGACGATGTTTGCTGGTTTTCCTTCGTTTAATGCTTGTTGTTTTAACACTTCACGCTCACGTTCAATTTCCGCTTGCGATACTTGATCGCGGGATACGTATTTCGGGCTAAGCGCTGCAATGTGCATTGCAACGTCTTTCGCGATTGTTTCGTCTGTTGTGCCTTCTAATAGCGTCAATACGCCGATGCGGCCACCCATGTGCAAATAAGCGCCGAACGCAGCGTTGTCGCCTTTTTCGATAATTTCAAAACGGCGAAGCGTTAATTTTTCCCCGATTTTCGCAATCGCTGCATTAATATGCTCTTCTACGGTTGCACCGTTCTCCATTTTTTGTTGCAATGCTTCTTCTAACGTTGCTGGTTTGTTTTTCAATAAATGTGTCGCAAGTTCTTTTACAAGCACTTTGAAATCGTCATTTTTCGCTACGAAGTCTGTTTCCGAGTTCACTTCGACGATGACTGCACTGTTTCCTTCTACTTCAATGAATGTTGTTCCTTCCGCAGCGATACGGTCTGCTTTTTTCGCCGCTTTCGCAATACCTTTTTCACGAAGCCAGTCGATTGCTTTTTCCATGTCACCATTTGTTTCTGTGAGCGCTTTTTTGCAGTCCATCATGCCTGCGCCCGTTTTTTCGCGTAACTCTTTTACCATTTGAGCTGTAATTGCCATAAGTATCCTCCTTTTATGTATATGCACAAAATTCGCAGCGCAAATTTTGTTTACGCCATTAGTATAGCCGATTTGCGCCATTTTCTGTCTCAAAAAAAGGTGATAAAAGGCTTTCCCCTCTTATCACCTTTCCGCCATTTGTTCAGGTGCACGTTATTCTGCTGCCACGAGTGTTGATTATCCATTATTTTACTAAAAAACACAGAATCATATGACGGAACACAAGCTTTTCTGCCTCTTCCCTCGAACAAGAACGCCGGCGGGCAAATGACATTTGCCCGCAAAGCGTTCATTGTTCGAGGAGGGCATGCTGTACGCATGCCCAGTCGGCACGCGAACCGCTTGCCA
Source organism: Anoxybacillus sp. (assembly GCF_023512315.1). Lineage (GTDB taxonomy): Bacteria > Bacillota > Bacilli > Bacillales > Anoxybacillaceae > Anoxybacteroides. The sequence goes on along the minus strand of NZ_JAILZV010000021.1, from coordinate 19,895 downwards.
ACTACGGCAGAAAAGCTAGAAATAGAGCGATGTCAACTGGTTTTTATTGGTTAATCAACACGCCTAGTATAGTTTCACCAAGATGTTCCGTGCACATATATGGGTATAACAAAGGGTGCCCCGTTACTTCTGGGACACCCTCTTTTTTGTCGTCTTCGCTTTTCGTTTTATTGAACGGTTGCTTCGACTTTTTGGCAAATTTCTTCCGCTGTTAGTCCGCTTGCATCGATGACTGCGCCTCTCGTGACTGCGTTTTGAATGCCCATGACGTTTACGTCTTGGCCTGTCACGACGCAACAGTCACATCCTTTAGCATCGCTTTCTTGTCGAAGCGGAACGACTTCGTATCCTCTTTCTTTTAGCGCTACTTGTACGTTCGTTAATGACGGTTCGACACCGATTTTCGCCATCGTCCTCCACCTCCTCCGTTACATAATGTGGCTAAACAGAGGAGGAAGTATGCACTACTAATTGTTTCCTTTCCATGCAAGATAGTTAGTTACTAGCGAAATGGCAAAATCAATTGCCCGTTCATCTGGCAGCAATTTCGCATGATGTAGACCAAACGGGGAATCGACCCCGAGCCAAAACATAAATCCTGGAATTTTCGCAAGCATGTAGCCAAAATCTTCTCCCGTCATCGCCTCTTTACAACGGACGACCGTCGTGTTGGATAGTTGTTCGGCAAATTCGATAAATTCATTCGTCAACGCGGCATCGTTATCGACTTGGTGATACATCGAGCCGTAATCAATTGTCGCCTCACACCCATAAGCGATTTCGACCCCGCGTACGATCGCTTCAATTCGTTCTTTCACTTTTTGCATCGATTCCACCGATAGCGTACGAATCGTTCCTTCTAATCGAGCGCGTTCAGCGATGACGTTTTGTACCGTTCCGCCCGTAATTTTCCCGATCGTAATGACAGCGCTATCTAACGGGTCAACGTTACGCGCAACAACCGATTGCAGCTGTGTCACGAGCGAACAAGCGGCGACGACCATGTCGTTTGCTAAATGCGGAAATGCCGCATGCCCACCTTTTCCTTTTACATCAATAAACAACTCTGACGTGTTGGCAAAGAGAAGCCCTGGCTTTGTCGCAATCGTACCGACTGGATATTCTGGGGCAATGTGCAAAGCAATAATCATATCCGGCCACCATTGCTTCATGATTTCACTTTCTAGCATTGGTAGCGCACCGCCTGGTCCTTCTTCCGCCGGCTGAAAAATAAACAATACATCGTCACGAATGGGCTCGTGTACAACATGCGTCAATACCCCCAGCGCGATGCTCATATGAACATCATGCCCGCATGCATGCATATGTCCATCATGCTCTGAACGGTACGGAACGTCTGTTTCTTCTTGAATCGGTAACCCATCAATATCCGCACGATACCCGATCGTTTTCGTCGGGCTGACACCGCGCACTTTAACGAAAATGCCTGTCCGCCACGTTTTCACTTCTATCCGCTCTTGCGGCAATGTTGCGAGATACTCTAATAAATACCGCTGCGTTTTCACTTCTTGAAACCCTAGCTCTGGGATTTTATGCAACTCTCGGCGAATCGCAACAAACTGGCTCATCGTCCCCCTCCTTTACAAAAAGCGTGGAATATTCCACGCTTTATAGTTGGCGAAGTTCTTGCTTAATTTCTGTTTTCGCTTTTGTTTTCTCGTCAATTTGCTTAATGACACGCGCTGGTACGCCAGCTACGACCGTATAAGGCGGCACGTCTTCGATGACAACCGCGCCTGCGGCAACGACAGCTCCTTTTCCGACAGTTACTCCTTCTAACAGAACAGCGTTAGCACCGATGACTACATCGTCTTCCACAATGACTGGTTTCGCAGAAGGCGGTTCAATAACTCCTGCTAATACGGCTCCTGCCCCAACATGGCAGTTTTTCCCTACCGTTGCTCGCCCGCCAAGCACCGCATTCATATCGATCATTGTGCCTTCGCCGACGACAGCCCCGATATTAATGACTGCACCCATCATAATGACCGCGTTGTCCCCGATTTCCACTTGGTCGCGAATGATTGCGCCTGGCTCGATGCGCGCCTTGATTCCTTTTAGATCAAGGAGCGGAATCGCCGAATTGCGGCGGTCGTTTTCGACAACATAATCTTCAATCCGGTCTTTGTTTGCTTCCAACGCTTCTTTAATTTCCTGCCATTCGCCAAAGACGACGCCCGTATTTCCTGTCAGAAACGTTTTCGCATTGGCACCAAAATCAATGCCGTCAAGCTCTCCTTTTATGTATACTTTCACTGGAGTTGCTTTTTTGCTATTTTGAATAAATGCAATAATTTCGTTCGCATCCATCATTTTCATCTTCGTCTCCTCCTTTTTTGTTCTTATTTTTTTACTTTAACAAAACAAAGTTCTTGCTGACAAGCAGAAATTCATCCTTTTGCATTTAACCGGCGCAGCTGCCGATTTAATCGCTTTAATACTTCTCGTCGTGTAAAAATCCCTTCGAAATATCCGTCTTCGTTTTCCACGCACACAAACGGATGGTTGACCACTAATTCAATCCCTTTCATCACATGATCATTTACCAATAATCTAGGGATGTCTTTGTTCATTACTTGTTCGACTTTCATCGTTTCCAGTCGTTCGAATTCAATTCGTTCCAGCCCTAAAATAGCATCCATAATAGCGGTCATACTAATTAAACCGTGCAATTTATACGATGTATCTAGCACCGGAATGGCGGAATAGCCTGTTTTAGTAAGGACGAGCAGTGCATGGTCTAAAAAATTGCCAACTTGGACGTGCGCTACTTTGTCGGAAGGAATTAAAAACTGCGCTACTGTTTGCTGAAGAAATTCTTTACTATCAAAACTAATCATGCTTCATTTCCGCCTTTCTCTTAAACTCTCCCTTTTAGTTTATCACACCTAATGCCGTCGCCAAAAAAATAACTACCGCCTTATCGCGATAGTTCATTGTAAATCCGTTCATATAGCTGCACTAAATGACGATAGCGCGCCTCATCCACTTGTATCTGTCCGTTTTCCATATCCGCCAATTCAGAACTAATGACTTCTAATGCGTATCGTTGATTAAACAGCACCTCTAATAGCAAACATTGCTCGTCTGGCGATAATCGCTCCATCCATTTTTTCATCGCTATTCCTCCTTCCGTCCATTAATGGTATATTCACAAAGGCGAAAAAAAAGTCCAAGAAAAAAAGCCTTCACCACCGGAAGACTTTTTATCCTTTGCTCGTGTAAATATTCCGCAACGTAAACTGGCACGCCGAACATGTGTAAATCACGTTTTGATTGGACTGTGCGGTTAACACTTCCTCTAAATAAGCTCGCTTTTGGCAAGCAGGGCAAATGACTATCGGTTTTTTCATCTCATCGCCTCACTTTTTTTCATCCAGCAATTCAAAAATTTCAATGGCAATCATATCAATATTATCAAATTGATACGTTTTTGGCTTTTTCCCTTTCTCATACACTTCAAGCATGTATGTATCTGTTTTCGCTAAATACGTCACACTGCATTTTTTTTCGCCATTCACTTCAAAATTGCGTTGAGGTGCTTCACTTCCACTTGGTTCTTGTTCCCGAAGCTGCATTAAACGTTGAATAATTCCTAACAATTGAGACATCGATTTTTCCCCTTTCTTTCCGAAAACGAACGGTTTATTGCCCCTCGACCATATTATAGCAAAAAGAGCAGCCCTTTCATAGGACTGCCCGTCACGCGTTACCATTGCGTATTGATCGCTAAATAAATAATCGATCCGACCGCTAACAATCCTGCCAGCAAATAAGCTAAAAGAACGGGGTTGCGCACATATGGATGTTCCTGAATTTTGTCATTGATTGGAGCATCGTACTCCCCTTGCAACTTTTGCCGCCTGCCGAGCATGACCGTATAAATAAACCCGATGACCGCAATTAGCAAGATGAGAATCGATAAAATGAATGAAAGTTGCGCCATTATCTTTTCACCTCATGTTTACTTTCCCACGACGACTTCGTTTTATGCATTAATAATGGGCATCTTGCTCAAACAAGTAGCTGTAAGATAAGTCGATAAACAAATAATGGCGTTCGTCCATCGGGTAGGAGTACGTACGGATTGTTTCCCCTGTTTCAATGTCCGCATATAAATCCGACAAAATGCCTCGTTTGCGCGAACGCATTCGGATAATGTTTTCTAAAAAATAAGGACGCCAGCTCCAGTTTTTCATGTAATATTCTGGTTGTATTTCCCACATATTATTGCGTTTAAAGATATTTGCTGACCGCTGGAAGCCGTCTTCGTCGCAGACGTATACGCGAAAACAAACGTCGCCCAATTCGTTAGCAATCGCCGCAATCAGCTCATTAACATCGATTGCTTTTTTATGTTTTGCTAGTAGTGCGGTGAGGCGCTGCTGAAATTGCTCGGAAATGTTGTATAACGTTTGTAGCTTTTTCTTTTCTTGCTGAATGAATTGATGGCATTCATCGCGCAATCGGTCTTTTAAAAAATCCGCAGGCAATAACTCCCGTTTCGGCTTCGCTAAATAATACCCTTGGTAGTAGCGACCGCCGTTGCGCCATGCGTACTGTAGCTGAAAAGACGCTTCAATATCTTCGTACAGTAGCGTCGCCCCGATTTTTCGCGCCAATAGCGAAATGGAATAAAGAACATCTTGGTACGAATAGCTTGCCGACGTTTTCCGCAATTCGCGCAAGTCCATTTTTAAAATATCTGGTGCGAGTAAACTAATTCGCTCGAGGTTGCTGCTATGTTCACCGATATTATCTAGCGCGACGCGAATGCCGTATGTACGAATATAGGTTAATAAGTGGCTCAATTGGTCGAAATCGCCTTTGAAATGTTTCTCATTAATTTCTAATACGATCCGGTCAAGCGCCAGCCCTTTTTCCTCGTACTGAAATAAAAGCGTTAAAAACGATTCGGCACGATCAAGCATTAATAAATTGGCGTCGCGATTAAGAAAAATGAGTAGCTTTTCATCACCATTGGCAAGAAAATGATCGAGCGCTTTTTTCGTTACCGTTTCATCTACTTCCAACCGAAACTCTTCCGGAATCGTTTCGTCATGAAAAAACGGTCCTAAGCTATCTACGTGCTCTCCTGTTTCGTATCTCCCTAATACTTCATATCCAATTACCCGATGTTCGTCCGCGCTGAAAATCGCTTGGTAGTACGGAACGACATGTTGCAAATTGGCTATAATATCTAACGCATCCACGTTGCTCACCTCTTTTTGCACTCGTCATTTCGCATATTATACCATATGCTCCCCTCTCATTATAAAGAAAAAAGTAAGCCACATACTATAACCGAAAGGAGGAGCACAACATGAAACATTCGTTGCTCATTATCCCCCTTTCTATTTTGTTAGGCTGTTCAGAAGACAATCAACAAAAGGCAACCAATGCTATCCCGCTAGAAAAACAACACGTACAGTCAATACGGCTGCATGCTTTGCCGGCGAAAGAGAAGAAAGAAAACACTCAACAAACACGCCCGAAAAAAGTAGTGCTTGACGTTCCGCTCATTAAACAGCTTCCGGAATTAAAATACGGTTGTGAAGTAACAAGTTTGGCGATGGTATTGCAATATGCCGGGGTGCGCGTCGATAAATTGACGCTCGCAAAGCAAATTGCTAAAGATAACGACCCGAAAATCCAGCGAAGAGGGAATATTATTTCGTGGGGAAATCCAGCCGACGGGTTTGTTGGCGATATGACAGGAAAGTCGAGCGGGTATGCGGTATTTGATCAGCCGATTGTCGAGCTAATGGAAAAATATTTGCCAGAGCGGGCGGTGAATTTAACGGGACGCCCATTTTCTGAGCTGTTAACGTATGTTGCGAACAAGCGGCCGGTCGTTGTATGGACGACAGGCGACTATCGCCTTCCAGATCGCTGGGAAAGTTGGAAACACGGCAATCGCGTCATCCGCACCCCGCTTGATTTGCATGTGGTTGTGCTTGTTGGCTTTGACGAACGGTTCGTTTATATTAACGACCCGCTATGGGGGAAAAAAGCGTATCGCGTCGACAAACAACAATTTATCCAATCATGGATTGCGTTAAAAAAACGCGCGGTGTCGTATCGCTGACCGCGCGTTTTTTAAAGCCCTTCGCTTTTCTTGATTGTCTAGCTCCGGCTCCTAGCTCTCTTGTGCCAACCAACCTTTCTCCGTCGAAGCAAAGCGCTTCTCGTCGGAAGAACGCTTGGCTTCAAGGGTTAACGAGTCGCCTCCGCTTTTCTTGATTAAAAAGGATGTTGATTTAGCCACTGCCCTCCATCCATCGTAATGCATTCTCCGTTAATATAGGCTGCGTCGTCGGAAAGTAGAAAGGCAGCGAGTGCCGCGATTTCTTCCGGCGTTCCGAGCCGTCCGAGCGGAACGCTAGCAAGTGTCCGTCTTGCCGCCTCTTCCGACTCCCAAAGCTTTTCTGCCCCACCAGTTCGCTCAATTGGACCTGGAGCGATGGCATTCACACGAAAGCCGTACTTTTTGCCCCATTCGACCGCTAGCGTCCTTGTCATCGCTAATACCCCTGCTTTCGCGCAAGCGGAATGAATGACGCCAGCGCCCGCGTTCCACGCATATGTAGCGACCATGTTAATAATCGAGCCTTTTTGCCCGTTTTGAATCCAATAGTTGCCGACTTCACGACTGCAATAAAACGTTCCGTTTAAAACGATGTTAATAACGCTATTCCATCCGTTAATCGACAGCTTTTCCGCTGGGCAAATAAAGTTCCCTGCTGCATTGTTAACTAACGCATCAATTTTTCCGAATTCCGCATCCGTTCGTTTCACCATTTCCGCGACAAGTTCTGGGTCGCGCACATCCATCGCAATCGGCAACACTTTCCCGCCCGTCGGCGTTTCAATTTCTTTCTTCGTTTCTTCTAGCGCTTCCATTCTTCTTCCGGTAATAACGACATGCGCCCCGTCGGCAACAAACCGTTTCGCCATATATTTCCCCATGCCGCTCGACCCGCCTGTCACAATAATTACTTTCCCTTGCATGTTCCTCCCCCTTTTTAATGACTGATTACTCATTCATTTTTATTATACGACAAATAGACATAATTTTCTAACATTTATTTTAACGATTTGTTTCTTTTCTATTCCCTTTTTCCCATTTATAATAAAACTAATTGTGAAAGGACGATGGGAAGATGAAAACAGCGACTACTATGACACGAAGAACGTTTTTGCAAAAAAGCATTACTTCATTGTTCGGCGGAATAGCTCTCCCTTCTTTCGGCTATTATTACGCTCGATTTATCGAGCCGAAGCGGCTAACAGTCACCGCCCATACAATCAGCCATTCATTAATTCCGAAAAGCTTTGACGGCATAAAAATCGTCCAGTTTAGCGATATCCATCTTGGCTATCATTTTTCCCTTGCCCAATTGCGCCGCGTCGTCATGCGGATAAACGACCTAGCGCCAGATGTCGTCGTATTTACTGGGGATTTAATGGACGCACCGAATCAATACCGCTTCTCGCACGACATTGCCCCGATTCTTACAAAAATTCGCGCCCCTTTAGGTAAATTTTGTATTTACGGAAACCATGACCACGGTGGGTACGGAACAGATTTATACAAAAAAATTATGAAACAAGCCGGATTTCGTGTATTAGTAAATAAACACGCTTGGATTGAACAACCCGACAAAAGTAAAATTGCCATCGTCGGTGCGGACGATTTAATGCTTGGAAAACCAGATTTCGCGAAAATGTTTCAACCTATCCCTCCAGCGACGTATACGATTTTATTGTTGCACGAGCCAGACGGCGCAACGAAGGCAGCACGTTATCCTGTGCATTTGCAATTATCAGGGCATAGCCACGGTGGGCAAATTCAGCTTCCGTTTATCGGTCCGCTCATTACTCCACCGCTTGCCGTTCAATATTACGAAGGTTTTTATCGCATTCAAGACATGACCCTTTACGTCAACCGCGGCCTCGGTACGACGCGAATGCCGTTTCGCTTTTTAACGCCCCCTGAATTAACCGTCTTTACATTAAAACATGAGCCGCCTTTGTCATAAGGCGGCTTCATTCTTCATCTTCGCTTACTCGATACGCCATCTGAAACAAACATAGTTGGCTATCGATTTCCGGTTCTCCCTCTTTTCGCTGCACATAATGATACTCTCCCTGCTCATCTTGCTCGCGTGCTTTCACATTATCAGAAAGTAAAAGCGATAAAATTTTCAGCACGCGCTTTTTCAACTGCTTGGAAAAAATTGGCCATAAAATTTCGACCCGCTTTTCCATGTTGCGCGTCATCATATCGGCTGAGGATAAAAACACTTTCTCCGCCCCGTTATGATGAAAATAATAAATGCGGCTATGTTCGAGAAAGCGGCCAACGATGCTGCGAACGCGAATGTTGTCACTTATTCCTGGGATTTGCGGGCGCAAACAACAAATGCCGCGCACAATTAAATCGATCGACACTCCTGCTTGCGACGCCTCATATAGCTTCATAATTAATTCTTTGTCCGTTAAGGCGTTCATTTTCGCAATAATGCGCCCGTTGCCATACGCTTGATGGAAGCGGATTTCCTCGTCGATGAAGCGAATAAAATCACGGCGTAAATCGAACGGCGCCACCGATAAATGATGAAATGCTGGTTTTTCCATATATCCGCTTAAATAGTTAAAAAAGTTCGTCGCATCTTCACCGATTTCCCGATTGGACGTAATAAACCCTAAATCGGTATAAAGCTTTGCCGTTGCATCGTTATAATTTCCTGTTCCTAAATGGACGAACCGCTCGATTTTCCCTTGTTTTTGCCGGACAATGAGCGTAATTTTACTATGCGTTTTTAAATGGGTAATCCCATAAATGACGTGGCACCCTGATTTCTCGAGCTCTTTTGCCCACTGGACGTTATTTTCTTCATCAAACCGCGCTTTTAATTCGACAAGAACGGTCACTTGTTTGCCGTTTTCTGCTGCGCGCTTTAACGCTTCAATAATCGGCGAACCGCCGCTAACACGGTAAAGCGTCTGTTTAATCGCAAGCACGTGCGGGTCTTCCGCCGCATCGGCAATAAAATCAATGACCGGTTCAAACGATTCATACGGGTGGTGGAACAATAAATCTTGTTCCGCCGCCTTTTCAAAAATATCTTCGTCCGAATCTAAATCTTTCGGCGGCTGTGGAATTAATGTTTCGTACACTAAATGTTCTTTATAGCTTGACAATTCTTTATGAAAAGATGATAAAAACGTTAAATCAAGCGGACCGTCGATTTCGTACACATCTTTTCGGTGAATTTCGAGCTCGTCTAATAAATAATGCAAAATAAACGGGTCAAACCCATCTTTTCTCATTTCGAGGCGAACGGCTGCCCCCCATTTTCGTTTTTTCAATTCTTTTTCAATTTCTTTTAATAAATCGCGAGCGCCTTCTTCGTGAATCGTTAAATCGGCGTTACGTGTAATGCGAAACGGAGTAACAGAAACGACGTCATAGCCTTTAAACAAAATGTCAATATGCGCGGTAATGACATCTTCCAACAAAATATAAACAAATTCCTCCTGCTCTGACGGAAGACGAATAAAGCGGTTTAACACGGACGGTACTTGCACAAGCGCTAGCTTCCATCGTTCGTCCTCGTCCTCTTCGTCATCGTCAAGGATGACTGCCAAATTTAAACTTTTGTTTGCCAACATTGGAAACGGGCGATACGCATCGACCGCCATCGGTGTCAATACTGGAAAAATTTGTTCTATAAAATACGTATACAAAAATGCACGCTGCTCGTCCGTTACTTGTTCCATCGAAATAAGCCGAATCCCTTCTTCCCTTAACATCGGTAACAATACATCGTTATACAGCCGATATTGCGAGCGCACGAGTTCATGCACTTTTTCGGAAATGCGCTTTAGCTGTTGCTTCGGCGTCAAGCCTGCTTTATTTTCCGGCTTATTAAAGCCTGCTTTCACTTGGTCTTTCAAGCCCGCTACTCTCACCATAAAAAATTCATCTAAATTGGAACTGAAAATCGCTAAAAATTTGAGTCGCTCCAACAGCGGATTTCGCTCATCGAACGCTTCTTGCAACACGCGTTCATTAAACGCGAGCCAGCTTAATTCTCGATTATTGTAATAGTTTGGATTATTTAGTCCCATCATCGTCTTCCCTGCCTTATTGTCGAAACCGTAATTCAATCGGTTGTTTCCATAGTTTTTCAAGCTGTTTTTTATTTTTTTCTGCTTGGTATTCTTCGGCGCGAAAATCACCGGTGCACGTAATATCCATGACAATCGCCTCTGGCTGTTTCGTCAGCGCAATATGTTGAACGATTTTTCGTTTCGTATCGTTTAAGCTATGAGCAAATTTGACGAGCGCACCAATAAACCGCATTCTTCGCTGCTCGTCTTTAGAAAACCAATCGGAAAATGGCGCGATATATTGCTTAAACAACGGTTTATTTTTGTACGAAGCGATTAAGGCAAGCTTCACCCGGTCTTTATGCATTAATCCGTCGATTGTACGGTTCGCCAACAAATAAAACGTATGTTGGCTACTCGCCTCTTCGTCAATATATTGCCCTAAATAAAAGACGTGCGCCGCCTGCTTCATGTCGCGTACATCCTCTTCTGTAATCGGATAAAGCTCTAGCTGGCGAATTTGTGCCACAAGCTGCGCTAATAGCTGATTTACGTGCTGAACGTCGTCTAAACGGATGTCATAGTCTTGCGCCAATTCGTAAAAGCTTTCTTGCAGTACGTTCGGAAATAGCCGCGTGCCGAACGGTTGAATCAATTCTTCGTAAAAAATGCCGTCGCGCAATCCTTTCCGGCTTAACACAAAAGAAGAAGCATCGACAGCATCGTACAGCGCACAAAATACTTCGAGCGCAGGGATAATTAAATCGGCACGGTCTTTCGACAATCCTTCTAGTTTTTGCAGTTCTTCAAACGATAACGATGTTAACAACTTCCGAACGTCAAGCAAATGCTTCCGTTTCATTTCATATTGGTGGACGCCCGCTAACGGATATTGCTTCATCAGCTGATGAATTTGCACAATATTGCGTGCGCTTCCGCCCATCGCAACAAGCGGCACTTTTTTTTCTACTAGCCACGGTAGCGACTGAAATTGCTCCGTCAAATAAACCGACAAGCGCTTCAGCTCTTCTTCTGTCGGCACGTTGCCAGCAACAAACGTTTGTCTTAGCGACAGCGCCCCGAACGGAAAACTGTATGATTCAAGCAATTCTCGATCTTTATAATAGGTGACTTCCGTACTTCCACCGCCGATGTCGACCGTAATCGCTTCCGTAATCGGCGTCGAGTTGACGACCGCCAAAAAGCCGTAATACGCTTCTTCTTCTCCCGTTAAAACGCGCATGCGAAAATCCGTATTTTTTTCTACTAGCTCGATAATTTCTTGCTTATTTTCCGCTTGACGAATCGTAGCGGTCGCTACGCATATGACGCGTTCGAGCTGATGATGGCGAGTAATTTCTTGAAAGCTACGGAGCGTATCTAGCAATAAAAAAATTCCTTCTTCTGTCAATATATGCTCATCCGTTAAGTAATTGCGTAGTCGCGCCACCGCTTTTACGTTTTCCATTTCGCGCAATCGCCCGCTTTTTTGTCGTTCATAAATGACTAAGCGAATTGTATTTGAGCCAATATCAATAATGCCGTATTTTTCTTTCATGTCCGTCCATCCTTCAACGCTTTTTTTTATTATAGCACACGAAAGATTCACAAAAATAGTTGCACCTGCCCCAATTCTCATACACCTAATATTGAAAACAACTGTTTATGATGTATAATAAAGGTAGTAGACAAGCTAAAAGAAAAGGAGATTTGCTATGGAACGTTTAGAACCAACGATAGATAATTTGGCGAAAGCGATTTTTACGGTAAACCGCCATGCGAAAACAGCGTTAAACCCCTCATTTTTATATTCGCTTAAGAAAAAAGCGATTGAAAAACTGCTTGCGGAAGGAAAAGCAAAAAAAGTTGGGCTCCATTTTTCACCAAATCCGAAATATAGCCAGCAGCAGTCTGACGTACTCGTTGCCGTCGGTGAGTATTACTTTCACATTCCTCCAACGAAAGAAGACTTCGCGACACTTCCACACCTTGGTGCATTAAACGGTTCCTATCGCAATCCTATGGCAAAAATGCCGCTTTCGAAAGCAAAGGCGTTACTGCAAACATACACAGGAATGACAGAAACAAAAAACGAGCCGCCTCGAACGAAGCGACCATATCAAAAACCTGTATTTAAGCGGCTTGGGGAGCGCTGACAGCTAGTTAGCTGTCAGCGCTAGTGGATGACCCCATAGCTAATTACTTTTGCTTTCACAGACACAGAAACGTCCGCTGCGGCAAACGCTTTGCCCCAATCGTTCTCGACTTTTTTCCAATGGTCATATTCATACGCCCGCGCATACAGCCCAAAACCGACTGGGTCGACGTGATGATGTTGAAACGTCTTTACTAGGGCGGTCGTCTTTGTTTTAATTTCGTGAGCAATCATTTTTTCTAGTTGCTTTTGTTTTTTGCTGATGTCAATATCGGCGATTTTTTCGGTAATAATCACCCCGGCATCGATTTGCACATGAAACTGAAACCGACCGTTTCGATACCGTGTTTCATAGCGAACTTTTCCATGCTCTATCGATACGCTAATATTTTCTTTTTTCCCTGTCAACGCCGCCGTCCGGAGCGTAAACGGAATCGCCGGTTTTATTTCTTTACGCAAGAGCTGAAGAAACGGCGTTTCTTTCGGCGACAGCGAAGTGATGTATTTTCCTTTATTATCAAATAACGCAGTGCCGTTCGCCATCATTTTCCCGTTTTTCCGCGTCATTTCTGATGCAAACGGTGTACATCCTTTATCAAATAGTGTCCGATGAAAATCGAGTAAATTTGCTTTGACCGTTTGTTTATCTACTGCCGTTGTCATAATTAAGTCTTTAATCGCTACCGCTAAGCGCGGTTTATCTTTTTGTTTCGATTCCATTAGTTCTTTCACTGGTCCATCATAAACGATGAGCAAAGCGGTCGTCGAGTTTTTCGGATCGCGATACAACACATCTAGCAACGAAGGAATTTCTTTTTTCTTTGCAAACGCTTTGCCGATCACAACGTTTTGGATTTTCCCGCCGACTGCCCGGCCAGAAGCAAATAAATCGATTTTATACCGTCCTTCCCTTAAGGAAGACGCATTGACTTCAATCACTTCCGTATGCTCTTTCGCATCTTTATTAAACACAGGGCTTGATGAATACGAGAGCAATTTTCCTCCATCTGTATCAAGCCCAAGCGTTAACGTCATTGTTAAGGAATCCAACTTCGTGTTCATGCCGCAGCCGGATAAGAAAAGTGCTACACAAAGCAATAAAGCAGCAGCTTTCATGACGGTTTTCCCCCTCTTAGCCATTGATACAATTTCATATATAGCCATAAAACGACCGGAAAAATGTAGCCAACAATCGTTCCTGTTTTTCCCCACCAATCAGAAAATGCTTGTAAATCGGCGAACGGCGGGGTGTATAAAAACGAAACAATAATATACAGACCAACGCCAACAACGAGAACGCGCACATGGTCGGACTGTTCCAATACGTGCGCAATGCCGAACACAGCGGTAAAAATATACGGGATGCCTGTTGTCGATAAAACAAATAAATATGCGGCTAAAAAAATAATTTCAAACCGTTCCATAAACGGAAACTCAATCGTTTTTAATAACGACAACGTCGGCCAGACGTATTCGGTAATTTCGTCAGGGCTGTAAAAAATAAAGCCGACAAGCGTCACAAATACAAAAGCTGCCATGGAAATGCCGTTGGCGATAATAATCCCTTTTTTCGCTAAATGCTTTTCTTTCACATATGGATAAAGCAAAAACGCTAATTCAAACCCTAAAAACGATAAAATCGTCTGTTTCACCGTTTTTATAATCGGCAGCCATCCTTCTTTAATGACTGGCAATAAATGAAGCAAATGACCGTCTTTTAACGGCACGGCAATTAATAACGGCATCCAAAGCGTCATATAAAATACGATTTCCGCATACCGGCCGAGAATGCGCACTCCTTGACGTGCAGCTAAAAAACCTGGAATCATAAACAAAATCATAATCCAGTAGTTCGACGTTTGCGGCAACACCCATACTTGGACGAGATGAATCGACGTAAATACGACTGTCGTTGCCGCCAGCGCCGCATAAAGCGAAAATAAAAGCGACAGCAATTTCCCGAACCATTTGCCAAAATAGCGTAATAACAAATCAAAAATCGTATCTTGCGGATGTTGTTCCATAATGGAGACGATAATTAAACTAGCGATTATCGATAGCACTCCGCCAAAAATAATCGCAATCCAGCCGTCCGTTCCGCTCCCCTTTGCCACATCTGCCGGCAATGATAAAATGCCGATACCGATTTGTGCACCGACGATAAAAAAGACGTATTGAAAAATCGTAATTTCGTTTTGCGGGATACGTGTCATCGCCATCTATCATTTCCTCGTTTTCGTTTGTCGTTTTAGCTGAATGGGATGGGCAGAGAGCGGACGGCTACGCATCGTCCAAAGTGGAAAACGAACGACCGTATCTTTCCAGTCGCGAAACCGAACGGGTGCAAACGGGCTACCAAACGGAGTGCCAAGCGATTCTAAACATGCAAGATGAATGACTAAAATCATCAACCCAATCGCCATGCCAATGACTCCGAACAACGAAGAAACAATCATCATTGGAAAACGAATCAACCGCACCGATTCGGACATGTCGGGGTTTGGAATAATAAACGAGCCAATCGCGGTAATGGCAACGACAACGACCATAATGTTGCTGACGAGCCCTGCCTGCACCGCTGCCTGCCCGATGACGACCCCGCCGACAATCCCGACCGTTTGTCCAATTGGCGCTGGCAAGCGAAGCCCTGCTTCGCGCAACATTTCGATCGCTAATTCCATTAAAATCGCCTCCAATATCGGCGGTAGTGGCACTTGTTCGCGCGATTCACCGACTGTTAAAATTAAATTGAGCGGCAATAGTTCATAGTGAAAGGAAATCGCCGCAATGTAAAGCGACGGCAAAAAAATGGCGATAAAAAACGCTAACGTACGCAACAGCCGCAAAAACGTCGCAATCATCCACCGCGTACTATAGTCATCAATCGTTTGAAAAAACGCAATAAATGACATCGGCGCAATCATGACGCTTGGCGAACGATCTACAACAACGACGATGCGTCCTTGCAACAAATTGCTAACCGCAGCATCGGGACGTTCCGTTAACAAAAATTGCGGAAACGGTGAAAACGGATTATCTTCAATCAACTGCATTAATTCGCCTGTATTCACGACCGCATCGACGTCAATCATGCGAATGCGGTCTTCTAACTCTTTTAATACTTCTGGATGGGTAACATCTTCTAAATAAAGAAGCGCCACTTTTGTTTTTCCTCGTCTCCCAACGATAAGCTCTTTCACTTTTAACTCCCGATTCGGAAGGTAGCGGCGAATGAGCGCAATATTTTTTCCACTCGTTTCAATAAACCCTTGATGCGCTCCTTTAATTGATGATTCGACTTGCGGCTCAGCAATCGCTCGCTGCGGCCATCCTTGCGTATCTAAAAGGAGCGCTTGTTGCTCCCCGTCAATAAATAAAACGCTTTCCCCTTGAAAAACAGCCGTTTCAACTTCTGACCATAAATTTGTATATTTTTTTTGCCCGATTAAAACAGCTACCTCTTCTACGTTTGTTGCATCGTGTGTTTCAAAAAGAAGGGGCTGCAAAACGTTATTATTAATCGAGTTTTTATCTGCTAAGCTATCTAAATATAAAAGCAATACGTCTTTTTTCAGCTGCCGTACGTTTAAACGACAAACGACTAAATCGGGCGTTTCGCCCCACGTCGCTTGAATCGTTGCTTCCACTTCTGCTAACGATGACGGAATCCACATCTTCATCCCTCCATTACCGTTATTATGCATAAAATTCCTTTTTTTAAACAAAAAAAGACCGCCCGTTCTAGGCAGTCTTCACATCATTTATCCTCTTCATCCGTTACCGGCACTAAAATTTCGCCTTGGCGTTCTTGTTTTAATAACATATGCAAAATCGTTTTTGTCAGCTGGCTCGGTTGATACGGCTTAATGAGATAATCGCTTGCCCCAAGCATCAATCCTTTTTCTTTTTCCTCGAGCGCAGACGACACAACAATTGGGATGGAAGAAAGCTCTTTGTCTGCTTTCATTTTTTCAAGAACGTCCCATCCAGACATTTCGCCTTCTTCAAGCATAATGTCAAGCACTACTGCCGCCGGCTTTTCCGCTTTTATCGCCCCAATTGCCTCTTTTCCGTTTTTAAAGCTTTTCACGGAAAAACCGCTATCGGATAGCTCTGCTTCTAATAATGACGCTAAATTGCGGTCATCTTCGACGATAATTACATTCATTCCTTTATCTATCGATACGTCGTTTTGTGGATCCGTTTCGACAGCAACAAGCGGCAAGCTGACAGTAAACGTACTCCCCTTTTTCACTTCAGACGTGACGGCAATTTCTCCGTCATGTGCTTTCACAATTTCTTTGACAATCGCTAACCCAAGCCCTGTTCCACCGATGCGGCGGCGGTCAGAGTTATCGACGCGGTAAAATTTCGTGAACAAATACGGAATTGCCTCCGCTGGAATACCAAGCCCTTCATCTGTGACGTCAATCGCTAACCGGTCGCCTTGTTCATAAATGCGTACCGTTATTTTTCCGCCGTCTGGGGAATATTTCACCGCATTGCTCAGTAAATTCGTAAACACTTGCGCTAGTTTGTCGCGGTCGCCAAGCACAATTGTCCGATTTGTTTCTTTTTGAATCATAAACTCATGAATCGTTGTGTTTACTTTTTGCGTTTCAATAACGTTTTGAATAATCGGAACGATATCTTCGTATTTTTTGTCGTACGTTTGCCGTCCGGATTCCATCCGCTGGACGTCTAAGAAGTCGTTAATAAGCGCAGTCAGCCGTTTTGCTTCTTGGTATATTGTCGTTAAATATTTTCGCTGCCGCTCTGGCTTCAATTCTTTATTTAGCATTAATTCTGTAAAGCCAAGCACGCTAGAAAGCGGCGTGCGCAGTTCATGGCTGACGGTGCTAACAAACTCCGATTTCATTTGATCGACTTCAAACTCTTTCGTAATGTCACGATGAACAAAAACCGTACCAAATCGTTCCGTTCCACGATAAAGCGGCTCTGCGTACATATGGATCACTTTTTTCTCGCCTTTAACGTGGTACGTAAACGATTTTGTCTCCAGTGTATCGTGCAGCAAAACACGATCTAAATAATCGGACAAGTTTTTCTCATCCACTACTTTTTGCAGCAGCAGCGATTTCCATTGTTCATACGGCGCTTCGGAAATTTCGTTTACATCCACGTGTAAAAAGTTCGCAAGTTGTGTATTCATCATTAAGTTTACCCCGCGCATGTCAACAAGTTGAATGCCTTCTTGAATGTTATTTAAAATATCTTGCGTCATGCGCCGGTCTTTTTCCGACTCTTCGTATAAGCGAATTTTTTGTAACGAAATCGACACTTGTTTCGTCAAACGTTCATATTCTTCGATTTCATGCGGCGAAAAGTCGCCGCGGAAACGGCTAAACATCATTATTGCTTCTACTTCTCGCTGCGCAGAAAGCACTGGCAAAACCAAATCGTACGAATAAAGCGCTTCTTCGTAATACCCTTTCTCTGACGTCGGCAATTCTCGCTTTACCGAAAACGGTTGCTTCGTTTTCTGCAATCGTTGGTACATTCCGTTATCTAGCTCATGTAAAAATTGCTGTACCCCTTGTGCGGATACCCCAAACGCTGCATATGATTTTTTATCATTTAACCATACGATCATGCCGCGGTCGGCATCCATCACTTTGCACATATTACAAACAATGCTATCGAGCACTTCTTGTTTGTCAAGCGAGTTAGAAAGCCCGTTAATAAACTCGTTTCGCCGTCTTAATTCTTCTTCTCTCCGTTGCATCGTTTCGAGCGCTTGCTCTAGTTCCGCTTGTTGTGACTCTAGTTCGTCTTGCTGGGCAAGCAATTCTTCGTTTTGGGCAACTAGGCTATCTTCTTTTTCCCGAATGCTATAGATCATTTTCTGGAACGCCCTTGATAGTTTTCCAATCTCGTCATCTCGCTCATTTGCGAACGACCAATGTACATCTGTTTCCTCTTGCGCAAATTTTTCCGCCGCCGTCGCAAACGCATTCAACGGTCTTCCGATTCGCTTCGCCATCATGCGCATAATGCTCATTAATAAAAGCATCATCAAAAAAATAAACAATAAAAATGAATATTGCAGTTGCGCCTGTGTCATTTTCAACTGTTTATACTCATTTTCGATTTGCTCGACTAATGACGAGTGATATTCCGAAAGCTGCTTTTGAAACCGTTGAATCGAGGCAGTACCACCGTTTTCCGACGCTTTCAATACCGCTTGTATATTCCCTGCTTCAAAATCAGCAATCGCTTTTTTTACTAAATCGTCGAAATAATACGATGTAAACGCCGCTGCCTCTTCTAACAGCTGCCGGTCTTCTGCTGTTTTCGCAAGCGGCTTTAGCTTTTGCATCGTTGCTACCACTTGCTCTTTTTGTTGATAAATGCTTTGTTTAAACTCTTTTCGTCCAAACGCCAAATAGCCGCGAGCGTCGAAAAATGCTTGGGTAAACGCTCGATCTAGCTGCTCGGCATATCTTTCCTTCTGTTGCAATTGCTCACGCTTTGCTTCAAACGTATTGACAAGCGTCTGCTGTTTCCAAAGAACTAGTGCTCCCCCGACTAAAAAAAGGACGATAAATAGGCTCATTAGTCCAATAAATTGTCGCGTTAAACTTTGGCGAAAATAGCGGCTAATTTTCTCCATGCAAAATCTCCTCGATTCGTTTTACTAGCTCTAGCGGGCTGTACGGTTTTGCCATAAAATAATCCGCGCCAGCTTCGAGCACGCGCTGCTGGTCCGCCTGCTGGCTTTTGGCGGACAGCATCATAATTTTCACGTGCTTTTTCTCAGGGAGTTCGCGCACTTGTTGAATCACTTCTAGCCCTGTATAAATCGGCATCATGTAGTCAAGCAAAATTAAGTCATACTCATTTTCTTTAATGAGCTCAATCGCTTCTTGCCCGTCGCACGCCTCATCAATTTCATATCCTTCGTCTTCGAGCGTATCGACGACTAACATACGCAATACTTCTTCATCTTCCGCAAGCAAAATTTTCGCCATTCCCATTAGTCTCCTTCCCGTTCAAACACTTTTTTCAGTTCCTCATACGATTGTTTGAGCCGTTCATGATATACGGGCTCTTCCCACGGTTGCCATTGGTAATGATAAAACTGATTGGCAGGCAATGCATCGTTTTGTAGCGTAGGATAAGCGAACGATGTTTTTCCATCTGTTTCATATAGCCCGATACGAATTCCGTCCAAATGCACGTTGCTTGTTAGCCCTCCTGACCAAACATCGCCCATCGCTTCACGCGTGCTCGGGTCTTTTATATTAAGAAGGAGCCACGGAATACGAATTTCGTACATCGTTCGCTTAGCGTTGACGCTAATATCCGTGAGCGAATCATAGTTCTTATCTTCTGGATTGGCTGTCCCAAATCGGAAAACTCCTGTTTCGTACGACTGAAACGGCACTTTTTTCCCGCCAACGTCCAATTGTTTGTTGAGCGTCAAACGAATCGGGTGATATACGCCGTTATCTTTCTTTTTGGCATACGGTGCTTCTTTAATCATGTGCAATAAATGCCCATAATGATAATAAAACGTATCGTAATAGCTGTCTACCCATAATCGCGCTTCCGTCGTCCCCTTTATTTCTAAAATAAA
>NZ_JAILZV010000208.1 GCF_023512315.1 Anoxybacillus sp. | reverse complement strand
AATATGGGGGATTTAAAAAAGGTTGGGCGAATTGGCGGAAAAGCATTGATTTATTTTGAAATTGTGACAACATTTGCGTTGGCAATAGGACTTATTATTGTGAACGTTGTAAAACCAGGGGCAGGCTTCAATACAGCAGCTGTAAAAGGCGGCGATATTTCACAATATACTCAACAAGCAGAAGCAGTGAATCACGGGGTTGTTGAGTTTTTGCTTGGCATTATTCCGGATAACGTCGTTGGTGCCATGGCAAAAGGGGAGTTGCTGCCGATTTTATTCTTTGCTGTATTATTCGGTGTAGCCACTGCTGCTTTAGGAGAAAAGGCAAAGCCAGTAGTAATGTTATTTGAAAAGTTAACGGATATTTTCTTTGGCATTGTCAACATGGTCATGAAAGTGTCGCCGATTGCTGCATTTGGTGCGATGGCGTATACGATCGGAACGTTTGGCTTAGGTTCGTTAGTATCTCTTGGAAAATTAATGGGCTCTGTATATATGACCATGTTCTTCTTTATCGTTGTGGTGTTAGGTGCGATTGCGAAGTTTTATCGATTCAATATTTTTAAATTTATTGCCTACATTAAAGAAGAAATTTTGCTTGTATTAGGCACATCATCATCTGAATCGGCATTGCCGAAAATGATGGAGAAGCTTGAAAAATACGGTTGTTCGAAATCAGTGGTTGGGTTAGTTATTCCAACAGGCTATTCGTTTAACTTAGATGGGACGTCTATTTATCTTTCGATGGCAGCGATGTTTATTGCCCAAGCATATGGCATTGACCTCACCATTTGGCAGGAGCTTACGCTGTTAGGGGTGTTGATGTTAACATCTAAAGGGGCAGCAGGGGTGACAGGGTCAGGATTCATCACACTGGCAGCAACATTAGCAGCATTCCCGATGATTCCAGTCGAGGGAATCGCCCTTCTCCTTGGGGTGGATCGCTTTATGTCCGAAGCGCGTGCGATTACGAACTTAATTGGAAACGGGGTGGCAACTGTTGTTGTTTCCAAAATGGAAAACGAATTTCATCCGGAAGCAGAGGCACAGTTGCAGCGTACGAATATTACCTTAGCGAAATAACGGAGCTGACCCAAAAGGTCGCCTTTCTATAGTTTCACAAAGATGTTTCGTGCACATATACAGTTATAACAAAGGGTGTCCCGTTACTTTCGGGACACCCTCTTTTTTTGAATCAGTTGACAACAACTAAATGATTTTATATAATAAATCTCGAATTAATAATTTTTTAATTAAATATTTTTTATCTCGATTTCGAGATTTTTGGAAGGGAGAGGAATGTTTGATTCGAACATATCGTGCCGATGAACGGTATCACGCCAATCATGGCTGGCTAGATACGTATTTTAGTTTTTCGTTTGCGGAATATTTTGATCCGAACAATATGAACTTTGGGCCGTTACGTGTGTTGAACGATGACATCATTCAACCGTTACGAGGATTTGGAATGCACCCCCATCAAGAAATGGAAATTGTCACAATCGTGTTAAGCGGACAATTAAAACATCAAGATAGTCTAGGGAATGAAGCGGTGACAACATTCGGTGGCATTCAACGAATGTCCGCAGGAACAGGGATTGTTCATTCGGAAGTAAATCCGTCAGCGACAGAGCCGGTGAATTTATTACAATTATGGTTTTTGCCTGAGCGACACGGCATCGCACCGTCATATGAAAAAACAACGTACGATATTGCTCAGTTAAAAAATCAGCTGTTGCCGGTCGTGGCAAAAAATCCGTCTTCTCCGAATATTGCTCATATTCATCAAGACGTAACAATTTATTTATCGGATGTAGAAGCGGGAAATGACATCGTCTTTACACAAACAAGCGGTCGGCGCATCTTTTTATTTGTGGTGGAGGGAGAATTAATTATTAATGACACGGTGAAACTATGGACGCGTGATTCGGCGAGAATAACGGAAATTCCATCGTTGAAAATGACGGCAACTAACGACACACGGTTAATGCTCATCGATCTTCCGTAAGATTGGTGAGAAAAAATAAAAAGGAGAGAAGAAAACATGGAAAATGTAAAATTAGCGATTATCTATTACAGCTCAACGGGAACAAATTACAAATTAGCAAAATGGGCAGAAGAAGCGGCAAAAGAAACAGGGGCAGAAGTGCGGGTCTTGAAAGTACCAGAACTTGCACCACAAGAAGCCATTGAGTCAAACCCAGCATGGAAAGCACATGTCGAAGCAACGAAAGACGTGCCAACAGTAACATTAAATGATTTAGAATGGGCGGATGCCATCATTTTCAGCGTGCCGACACGGTTTGGAAACGTTCCTTCTCAATTAAAGCAGTTTTTAGATACGACAGGAGGTCTTTGGTTCCAAGGAAAATTAGTAAATAAAGTCGTCAGCGCGATGGCGAGTGCGCAAAATGCGCATGGTGGTCAAGAGCAAACGATTTTACAATTATACACAACGATGTACCATTGGGGGGCGATTGTAGTAGCACCAGGATATACGGACCCGGCAATCTTTGCAGGTGGGGGCAATCCTTACGGTACAAGTGTCACAGTCGATCAAAACGGTAACATCGTCGAAAATGCCGAAGCAGCAGTGAAACATCAGGCGAAACGCACTGTTCAAGTAGCGCAATGGGTAAAAAACGGTCAGAAGTAAGGTGAGGAGGACAACTCCTCACTTTATTTTTGTCCGTGAAAAGGCTCCTCCCTCACCGAGCCCTTACACGAAAAAAATGAAAAAAATTTAATGGTTTTGTCGCTTATTATTCATCCATCTGTGGTTAAATGAAACAGGATATATTGACGGAACATTTTCTGTTGTTGTACTGTAACAAAGTATGGGTTAAGTAAATATGAACGAGGTGTAGCGATGTTGTGGCATTATCTTTCAGCAATTATTTTGGGAATGGTCGAAGGACTTACAGAGTTTTTACCAGTATCTTCGACAGGTCACTTAATTTTAACTGGAGCACTGATTCATTTCACAGGCGAAGCAGCAAAAACGTTTGAAATTTTTATTCAGCTCGGTTCGATTTTAGCGGTTGTTGTGGTGTACTGGAAACGATTTTTCAATCTTTTTGGGCTTATGAAAGAACAACAAGGGAAGGGGCTTAATTTACTTCATATCATTTTTGCCATGCTTCCAGCTGTTGTTTTAGGGCTTATTTTGCACGATGCGATTAAAACCTATTTGTTTTCCCCGTACACCGTATTAATCGGTCTTGTTGCTGGCGGGATACTGATGATCGTTGCGGAAAAGAAACGGACAGTGGTTACAGCGGCAAGCCTCGATACATTGTCATATAAACAGGCGTTTGGAATTGGCGTGTTCCAATGTTTGGCACTATGGCCGGGGTTTTCGCGGTCAGGCTCGACCATCTCCGGAGGATTGCTCGTCGGAACAGATCGAAAAACAGCCGCAGAGTTTTCCTTTATTGTCGCGGTACCGATGATGGTGGCAGCGAGTGGTTTGGATTTGTTGAAAAGCTATTCGTCTTTATCAACGCATGATATTCCTGTTTTTGCGATTGGCTTTATGACCGCTTTTCTTGTCGCGCTGTTAGCAATTAAAGTATTTTTGCGGTTTGTGTCTAGAGTGAAGTTGACCCCATTTGCTATTTACCGGTTTGTCCTTGCGTTGTTGTATAGTTTCATTTTATTTTAGGAGATGGGAAATCTCCTCCCTCTAGAAATGTTGATATATCAAGGTTTCTTGGCATCTTAGGGGTGCCAAAAAAATATTTTTCGACAAAACTCATCACATACTTTTTCATTTTTGTTGATATCTAACAGTCTATGGGTGCGCTTCGCGGTCACTGCTGGGTATTTTTTACTGCAGTGGGGGTGTGTATGCGATGCACCTTGGATCTCTGCATAGCTGATGAGGACGAACCCTCCCATGTCTCTGGGCATCCTTGTGCCAACATTCCTTCGTTCGGTCTCTTCACCAGGCAGAGGCCGGCTAAGCTCC
>NZ_JAILZV010000207.1 GCF_023512315.1 Anoxybacillus sp. | reverse complement strand
GATGTTGTGCAGCGGTGGGTTTTTTCTAAGCAATTGTGCTCGCGCAATTTTTGTTCGCCGATTTTTTTCGCTTCTTCTTCGTTTGCCGCCTCAAACGTTTCGTCTAACAGTTTTTCGCCCGTATGCTCAAAAGCTGTTAATGTAAACAGTGGCACGGTGTTTCCCCCTTTGCTGAATGATCATTCACTATTTTTTATTCTGTTACTTTTAAAAAAAATCCTTCTATCGGATGAAACTTTTCAATAAGATAAAACGTGTAATAGATGGTGGAAATTTTATCTTTTATTTGTAAAATGGGGGAGTGAGTATGAGTTTACGTCTTGAGCAAGTGACAAAGCGCTTTGGGCCGATAACAGCGGTCGATGGCGTCACGCTCCATATTCCAGAAGGAGAAATGTTTGGTCTTTTAGGCGCGAACGGGGCTGGGAAGACGACGACGTTTCGTATGATTTAGAACCGACGGAAGGAACGATTACGTGGAACAATGAACCGATCCGCTATGACCAAAGCCATTTAATCGGCTATTTGCCGGAAGAACGCGGATTATACCCAAAGCTAAAAGTGAAAGAACAACTCATTTATTTGGCACGGCTGCGCGGGATGAAAAAACCGGCAATTATGAAAGAAATGATGGATTGGCTTGAACGATTTAAAGTTCCTGATTATGTGGATAAGCGGGTCGAAGAATTATCGAAAGGGAACCAACAAAAAATTCAATTTATTGCCGCTGTTTTGCATCAATCGAAGCTGTTAATTTTAGATGAGCCGTTTAGCGGTCTTGACCCTGTAAATGTCGAACTATTAAAAGAAGCGGTGATCGACTTAAAAAGAAATGGAACGACCATCGTTTTTTCAAGTCATCGCATGGAACACGTTGAAGAATTATGCGAACATTTATGCATTATGCATCGCGGCAAACCAGTCGTTTTCGGGGCGTTAAAAGAGATTAAGCGCTCGTTCGGCAAAAAAATGTTATTATTCACGCCGACTTTCCGTTGGAGGAATTAAGCCATTTTCCAGGGGTTTTAAAAACAAAGCAAACAGCAGAAGGAATCCATTTGCAAATCGAGCGAGAAGACGTTTCGCAACGCATTCTTGCCCATATTGCGAATAAAGGGTTTATTCGGAAGTTTGCTCTCGAAGAGCCATCGTTAAACGACATTTTCATTGAAAAAGTAGGTGCTGCCTATGAATAAGTTTTGGATTGTATTATGGCATACGTATATCACCAAATTAAAAGCAAAATCGTTTCTTGTGATTACTGTCATTGTCGGATTGCTTACGTTTGGCGTCACGAATTTAAACCATATTATTGATTTTTTTACGAAAGACGAAAAGAAAATCGTCGGGGTCATCGACGAAACAGGAGCACTGTATAAACCGCTGCAAGCGCAATTGGCGAAAAATAAAGAGGAGAAGATTGAACTGAAGCTGTTTCACGGAACGGAAAAAGAAGCGAAACAAAGAGTGAGAAAGGAAACATGGGATGCCTTTTTAACGATTGCGTATGACGATAAGCAACTGCCAAGAGCAACGTACTATGCGAATACGATAGCAGACAGCGCTACAGCGAGAACGCTAGAACAGTCGCTCCAACAGCTGAAAACCGCACTGGCTACCGCCAAAATTGGATTAACGCCAGAACAAGTGAAACAACTATATGAACCGGTAGCATTTCAAAAAATGGCGTTAGAAAAGAGCGCGAAAACGGAAGAAGAATTGCAGCAAGCGCGTGGGCTTGTATATGCAATCGTATTTGCGATGTATATGTTCGTACTGATGTATGGGTCGATGATTGCTTCCGAAGTGGCGACCGAAAAATCATCGCGCGTTATGGAAATTTTAATTTCGAGTGTTTCGCCCGTTCAACAAATGTTTGGAAAAATTCTCGGGGTGGCGCTGCTTAGCCTAACACAGTTCGCGTTTTTATTTGCTATCGGTTTTAGCTCGCTGAAAAGCAACGGATATGAACTACTCCATCTATTAGGAACCGAGCACATCCCGGCAAAGACACTTGTGTATGCTGTCATCTTTTTCTTATTAGGCTATTTGTTATACGCTACCCTTTTTGCGACGCTCGGTTCGATGGTCAGCCGGCTAGAAGATGTACAACTGGTGGTGACGCCGGTCACATTGCTTGTATTAGCTTCTTTTTTCATTGCGATGTTCGGCTTAGATTCCCCACAATCTCCGGTAATTACCGTCACGTCGTTTATTCCGTTTTTTGCTCCGCTCATTATGTTTTTGCGCATCGGCATGTTGAATATTGCCGATTGGGAAGTGGCGGTAAGCATCACACTTTTAATCGGAACGATTATATTCGTTGCCTTTATCGGCGCAAAAATTTATCGTGGCGGAGTGCTTATGTATGGAAAAGGTGCTTCTTGGAAAGATATGAAAAAAGCAATCGAGTTAACGAAAAAATAAGATCTTGCCTCGGCAAGGTCTTATTTTTTGCGTCACCTTCAATATGGTATACTAAAACAATAGAATATGGAAACGGGGGCGAAACGATTGACGAAAGGAATCATTCATTACGAAGTCGGCGAGCAAATCGATGTTTATTTGCTAGTTAAATCGGTGACAAAAGGAATCGCGAGCAACGGGAAACCGTTTTTGACGCTCATTTTGCAAGATAAAACGGGAGAGATCGAGGCGAAATTATGGGATGCTTCGCTAGAAGACGAAAATACATATATCCCACAAAGCATCGTGAAAGTGTTGGGCGATATTAGCAATTATCGTGGGCGAACGCAACTGAAAATTCGTAACATTCGTCCAGCGAACGCTAGCGACCATGTGCGCGTGGCAGATTTTTTGGAAGTTGCCCCGATGAAACAAGAAGACATGATGGAGAAATTAACGCAATACATTTTTGAAATGAAAAATCCAAACATTCAACGGATTACACGATATTTGTTGAAAAAATACGAAAGCAAGTTTTTAGAGTATCCAGCGGCAACGAAAAACCATCATGAGTTTATTTCAGGATTAGCGTATCACGTTGTGTCGATGTTAGATTTAGCGAAAGCCATTGTGAAGCTGTACCCGTCGCTAGATGCAGATTTATTGTATGCAGGGATTATTTTGCATGACCTTGGAAAAGTGATCGAGTTGTCTGGTCCGGTTTCAGCAACGTATACGTTGGAAGGAAATTTACTCGGCCATATTTCGATTATGGTGAGCGAAATAAGCAAAGCGGCAGAACATTTAGGCATTAGCGGGGAAGAAGTCATTATTTTGCAGCATCTCGTGTTGAGCCATCACGGAAAAGCGGAGTGGGGCAGCCCAAAACCGCCAATGGTCAAAGAGGCGGAAATTCTTCATTATATTGATAACCTCGATGCGAAAATGAATATGATGGATCGCGCATTAGAAAAAGTAAAGCCTGGGGAATTTACGGAACGCATTTTTGCTCTTGATAACCGCTCGTTTTATAAGCCGACATTTCATCGATAAAAATAGAGCATAACCAACGAGGAACACTCATATAGTGAAAATAAGACAAGCTAAAGATGGAGGGAAAATTATGCTGTCTTTGCCATGGTGGGTGTATCTCGTTGTTTCTGGAATCGTATTTAGCGGCTATATGACAGTTCGAACGGCCGCACAAGAGAGAAAAATCGATGAATCCTTTATTGAAAAAGAAGGCGAAATTTATATGGAGCGCATTCGGGAAGAAAAAATGCGGCGGAGCCAACAATCCTTGTGACGAGCACAAGGATTTAATTTTTTTTGTGAATTTAATGAGAATTGTCTTTATTTTTTTTATTTTCATGTTAGGATAATAAGTAACTGTTATTCATTAAAGAAATAAAGTGGGGGATTGGAACATGAAACGAGCGTATAACTTTAATGCCGGTCCGTCTGCACTTCCGCTTTCAGTGCTTGAACGAGCGCAAAGAGAGTTGCTCGATTTTCAAGGGACGGGAATGTCAGTGATGGAATTAAGTCATCGCAGCAAAGAATACGATGCTGTGCACAACAAGGCGAAGCAGCTACTAAAAGAGTTGATGAACATTCCGGATACGTACGATGTATTGTTTTTGCAAGGCGGTGCCAGCTTGCAGTTTTCGATGGTGCCGATGAATTTGTTAGGAAATGAGCAAAT
>NZ_JAILZV010000206.1 GCF_023512315.1 Anoxybacillus sp. | reverse complement strand
ACGCCCGTACGTTAGAAAATGCGGAATCAAAAATGGACGAATTTATTTTTTCTATCGTTCGCACCGAACTTGGACGGTTAAACTACGATGAAATCATTAACGATGAAAAATCATCTCGCGGTAGCCTCAACGATGAAGTGACAGCGAAAGTAAACGAACTATTACAGCAAGACCGTTACGGCATTCGCGTTGTCGATGTGCGTATGAAACGCATCGACTTGCCTGAAGAAAACGAACAGTCCGTTTACAAACGGATGATTTCAGAGCGCGAATCGAAAGCGCAAGAATATTTATCGATGGGAGATGCGCAAAAACAACGCATTATCGCTCAAACAGACCGCGAAGTAAAAGAAATGCTCGCAAAAGCGCAAGCCGATGCCGAACGCATTCGCGCATCGGGCGAACAAGAAGCAGCACGCATTTACAATGAAACGTTTGCAAAAGACCCTGAATTTTACTCGTTTTACCGTACGCTCGAATCGTACAAAACAACCATTGGCAAAGACACTGTCGTGATTTTGCCGGCAAACTCCCCATATGCAAAATGGCTATTAGGGCAAACGCGCTGAATAATCAGCGCGTTTTATGTTGTAATCGTTGTAATCGTAAAGATGGGCGAACACGAAAACTTGTAGCGGCGGCACTTTCTTAACGGGCTCTTTTCTGACTAAAATAGGAAAGACCTAAAGCAAGAAATAATACGATTCCGCCAAGTAGATACCACTTTTGCCCCTCATACGATAGCATAAGAATAAGCTCCCACCTATTTGCCGCGCCGGAATTTGGGTCATTGCTAAACGGATAAGCAAAATAGAATGGCAGACTGCCCATGATGGTGGACAACAACCCAATGACCAGTATAAAACTTTTCTTCATAAGTCCCCTCGCATTCATGGGAATTTTTATTGGATTTAGCGAATCACCAGCTGTTTGGTGTCGTCATGCCGGTGCTTCCGATAATAACGCGCCATCACTGGAATGACGTCGCGGAAATCGGGGCAAGCAATGCCTGCTTTTATTAACGTGTTGCGTGCGTTTGTTGCATCATATACAGAGGTACATTCGAAATATTCGAGCGCTTCTTTTTCCACACGCAGCCATTGGCGAATAAACGAAAATGACATTGCCCATTTGGCAAGACGAAGCGGCAACGTTCCTTTCGGTTCTTTTCCAAGATACTCGGTCATCATCATTTGATAAATGTCTCTCATTTTGTATGGGTTCGGATCGGTTAAATGGTACGTTTCCCCAACCGCTTCGTCCGCATGAGCCAAATAAAGCGTCGCTTCAATAATGTAGTCCACTGGAACAAAATTTCCTTGCGCTTCTCCTTTGCCGAGATACGGAATAATCGGAAGAAATTTGAGACGTTCAAACATATTGAGCATAAAGTACAACCCATCAAATTTTATCGTCTCCCCCGTTTTCGAATGACCAACCACGATGCCTGGGCGAATAATCGTCGTTGGCACGTGGCTCGCTACTTCCCGCACAGCTACTTCGGCAAAAAATTTTGTTTCTTCGTAATGGTTTTTAAACGCTTGCCCTTTGTCAAGTTCGTGCTCGAAAATCACCCCTTGCCGTGTTCCTGATACGTAGGCAGTGCTAAAGTACACATAGCGCTGCAAATTCGGAAGCGATGATACCCATTCGTTTACTCGTTTCGTTCCTTCTACGTTAACAATTCGAGCGATGTTTTCAGGAACAGCTAAATCGTAAATGGCTGCAAGATGGAACACATGGGTGACCGACGGTGCCAACATGTGAAGAAGTTCTCTTGAGAGTGCAAGGTGCGGTTTGGTAATATCCCCTTCGACCACTTCCCATTTTTCGTGTGGAAAATGAGTGGCAGAACAAATTCTCTCTTTTTCTGCTATCGCCTTATCTTTCATATGAGGAAGCACCAGTGTATATATCTTTTCTGGAGCCCATTTCCCCATTAGCTCCTCAAGCAACATCGATGCAATAAATCCCGGAAATCCGGTGAAAAAATACACCTTCCCCACCGCTTACTCCCCCCTTCGTTTTTAACGCTTTTATCGATTTTCCCTTATTACTTCCCTATTTTTTTCGCCAAAATTGCCCAAATTCCTACTTCAAAAGGTATGTTTTCTGCAAGTAATAAAGAAAAATCCGTATTTGTCTAAGAAAAAATAAAAAGAACCGAGGAATTTGGTCGTTATATTTTCCAGTTGGGTCTTTAGATTGGGAGATTCTGCTTGACTCAATTCTGAATATTAAGGCAGAATGAAACTATGGAAATAGAAAATATTTATTGAGATAAGGTTAAATATTGCGGAAAATGAAGGTAGGAAAATGATATGGATATATTGATTAGAAAAGAGCGGGAAAATGATATCACTCAAGTTAGTCAAGTAATAAAACTAGCCTTTGAGAGTGCTGAATACTCTAATGGCGACGAACATCATTTAGTTAACCGGCTTAGAAAAAGTAGTGCCTTTATACCGGAGCTTTCCCTCGTTGCTCAATACCAACAAGAAATAATAGGGCATATTCTTTTCACAAAAATTAAAATTGATCAGCATACATCGTTGGCTCTTGCCCCATTAGCTGTATTACCTGCTTTCCAACGCAAAGGTGTAGGGAAAAAATTAATTTTAGAAGGACATCGAATCGCTAGAGAATTAGGATATAGTTCCGTGATTGTTCTTGGTCATCCTACGTATTATTCACAATTTGGGTATACCCCCGCAAGCAAATGGAATATAAAGGCTCCCTTCGACATTCCTAATGAAGTTTTTATGGCTATCGAATTAGTTCCGAATAGTTTAAAGCGCATAAGTGGGAAAGTGGAATATGCACAGGAATTTTTTTTAAAGTAAACAAATTGAAGAAAACGGACTCTTCACCACAAAATGTACTTGAAATAGTATCACGAAAAAAACGCTCAAATTGTTGCGTCTTGAGCGTTTTTTCTATTTCAGCCGAAATGGTTTCGATTTTCCTTCCTACTCGATTGTCATTATTGACAACCACTTGTTCATATGCAGTCGACTCACTTCCCATAAGCTTTATTCGGCATGGCCCAATGGAACGTTCTAGAGCGACGTACGTCTAGACGCCTATTGTCAGCTTTGGCCTTCGTGTTTTTTCAGCTGTTCCACTAACTGGTGGAACAATGCCATATCTTTTCGGTCAAGCGCTTGGTCAATTTGCATTTTCAATCTTTCTACTTCATGGCGCTTTAATGATTCATCCAACACTTCTTCCGCCGCTTTCGCCATTTTCTCATGGAGTTCGTACCTCCGGACGTTGTCAAACGCCCGATGATCGGTGAGCCGAAGGTAGGAAAAATTTCGCGACTTTCCAGGAAAATGGAGCGTTAAATACAGTGGTTCGTTTGGATGCAGCGCCAAATCACTCATAATCGCCGCCAAACTCGTACTTTTTTGACCATGTTGATAAAATACGAGCCCTTCTTCTTCGGCCATCGCTGTCGAAATAATGAGCCATCGCGCCTGCTTTTTCTCCGTTTCCGTAAAATGGACGTTTTGAAGCAAATGGGAATGTTGAAGCAAATATTTCAAGACAAATCGGGCATCTGGATGCTTTAGACGATACGTTTGCAAAAAAGACGTTAAAAAATTGCGCTTTTCTAACCACGATACCCATTCCATCGCAACCATTCCCTCCTCCCTACTTGTTTAACGTCAGTGTTATACAATGGCATTTACTGTTATATAGAAGTCCGCTAATATGAAGGTTAATCAAGTATACCATATGTGATAGTCTATTTCATTACTAGAGGGGTGGAGAAAGATTGGCTCGCATTCATTATAGCTGGGTTATTTTACTGATCGCTTTTTTCTCGATTCTGGTTGCCGGTATTGTCCGATCTTCGTCAGGGGTGTTTATCGTTCCGTTCGAAACGGATTTTGGCTGGGAACGGTCGACGATTTCGTTTGCGTTTGCACTTAGCCTTTTTCTATACGGGATATCTGGTCCGTTTATGGCGGCGCTAGTAGAGGTCATCGGTCTAAAGAAAATGATGGGGTTGGCGATGGCAACGCTATTAGTGGGAGTGTCGTTTACTTTTTGGATGACAACATCGTGGCAGTTGATTTTGCTTTGGGGAGTAATTATTAGCTTAGGTTCTAGTTTGTTT
>NZ_JAILZV010000205.1 GCF_023512315.1 Anoxybacillus sp. | reverse complement strand
TCAAGCAAAACGGTTTATCGCAACATGCAAAGCGTTTACCAAATGGCTCGATCAAAAATACGGGACAAGCCATGCACCATATGTGTGGCACATTGTCAAACAAGTCGAAGAGCGAATATATGAAGCGATTCGCTTGCTAGACATGTATCATCCGTATTGGCAAAGACAGAATATCGGATGGCATGCGATATGGCGTCTAACCGATGAGGCGAAAATGTTTCAAGTGGTTTCCCTTTCTTCACATACGGCGACGTTGCGGGCAGTGGAGACAAACGATCTGTATACGATAACGACTCCGCCACCGCTACGTGCTCGGATGAAAAAAGGAATGTTTATCGAATGCTCGTTCAGACGAAAGGAGAATGGAACGTACGCCATTGGTCGAATTGCTCATGTCTTTCCAGAAGACGCAGCTCTATACATGAACGAAGCACTTTTATGACGAAAAAGGGGGTGTCCCAAAAGTAACGGGGCACCCTTTGTTATACATATATGCGCACGTATATACTGCATCTCCCCTAGTTCAAGCAAAAACTACAGTGGAAAGCCGTTTATTTGCTTCCTCAAGATCGAAATATTCCGGATCAAACGTTCCGCCGTACCAATCGAAAAATTCTTCGATTTCTTCCTTTCTTGCGTCGTCTTGAAGCATCGCGAGCGTTTCTTCGTAGCCCCAACTGCCACCGATATCTTCTGGCGGGCATGCTCGTTTTCCTGTTAGACAAAGAGGGTGGGTTAACGGTTCTGCTGTTTTTTCGATTTTTTCGAGCGTAATCGTATGTTTCCAGTCGTCCCCGAAGTCATACGTATAGATGATTTTCTGTTTTTCTTTGCGTAGATGCTCTTTCACTAGCGTTCGCTGTGCATCAAGCTTTCTTTTTGGAAATGGAATAAACGCATCGTCGGGATGCGGGATATCAATGATGGCATCTTTTGTTTCAAATTCGTATAAATGATAGTTTAACCACCCCATCGCTTGTTGAATGACGAGGTGAAGCTGATGGAATGAAATCGTACTTGGTATGAGTACACGTCGCCAAATTGGCGGATGAATATCACACAGCTCGATTTTTAATTGGTAAATCGTTTCTGTTTGCTTTTCCTCTTTTAACACTTGCTCCATTTCGTGTCGAAGCGATGCAGGCAATGATTCATAATCTGATAGTTTCGTTACCTTTTTTAACGCTTCCCATGCAGTCGGCATAACCTTTTCCTCCTTGACATTTTTTCTATAGTTATAGACACGTTTTTCGTTTTTTATACGGTATTACGCCTTATGGTTTTCGAGATTAGCAGAAGAAGGGAAGCTATCGTTTGTTTGCAGCTGTTCGCCGTTGATCCGATGGAAAAACCGCCTACGAAAAGCAGGCGGTTAGTCTTCATCGCTTGCGAAGAAGCGCAAAATGTAGACGAACAAGTTAATGAAGTCGAGGTAGATGTTGACGACAATCATTGGAATGTCTGCGTCGCTAAACCCGTAGCGAACGAGGCGGTTGATGTCGTAAATCGTGAAGCCAAGGAAAAGCAAAATGCCTAACGCAGCAATTCCCATTTGCCCGACGCTTGAGAACGGGATAAACCATTGGATGATGAATAAACCAAGCAGTGCGAACAATCCAAGCATCAGAAAGCCGCCGAGGAAAGAAAAATCTTCTTTCGTTTTTGCCGCGTAAAGCGCAACGCCAGAAAATGAAATTACCGCCAAAGCAAACGCCTTAAAGACAGCGTCAGCCCCAATAATGGCAATGTAGCGGTCGATGACGGGAGCTAACGTTGCGCCGGAAACGAACATAAACGCAAACATCAATGGATAACCGACCGCTTTTTGGCGGCGGGAGAAAATCATGACAAGCAACAAAACGATTTCAAGGATAGAAAGCGGCAAATACCAAGCAGCGGAAATAAATTGCCCCACATATAAACCGCCTGTCGCTACTACTAATGCAGCGAAAAAGGCAACGGCCAGCTTCGCCACAGGACTTCGCGATGGATAAACAACCGAATTCATTTCTTTTCCCTCCTTGTCAATTACAAGCAACTGTTTCTTTCAGTGTAGCAAAACAGACGATGGTTGTCACGGTTTCATGAATTGGGAAGAGGGGGTGTAAATAATAACAGGAGAAACCCGGCGCGCTATTGTGAACTTGCCACCTTTACTTTTCTTTTACCATTTATTTATATTTTTATAACATTGCGATAGTATAATGGTTCAACAAAATGAGGGGAGCGTGGCGAGTTGACGCAGCAAGAAGAGTTTTATTCCATTTTAGCCGCAGGGAAGCTCACGGCATATTACCAGCCAATTGTGTCGCTTTCTGACGGGCGCATTTATGGCTACGAAGCATTAGCTCGCGGTCCAGCATCCAGCGAATTGGCGATGCCAGACCAATTATGGGCAGTAGCTGAACAAGAAAAGCGGCTGTATGCGCTCGAAACGTTGGCACGGAAGCGGGCGGTAGAAGGGTTTGCGCAGGCGAATCCAGCGTGGAAGCTATTTATTAATTTGAACGCCAACGTTATTTACGATCCGCAGTTTACGCCTGGACAGACGTTAGCGTTATTGAAAGAACACGGATTAACCCCAGAGCAAATCGTCTTTGAAATTACCGAGCGCCAGTCAATTACGGACTTTGCCGCATTTAAACAGGCGTTAAGCCATTATCGCTGCCAAGGGTATAAAATCGCGATTGATGATGCGGGGGCGGGCTACTCGTCGCTACAAGCCATCGCCGAATTACGCCCGGATTATATTAAAATCGACCGCTCGATTATTCGCGGAGTTGACCGTGATGACATAAAAGCGATTTTGCTCGAGACGATGGCAGTATTTGCGCGAAAAATCGGCTGCCAACTAGTTGCCGAAGGAATCGAAACATTCGCGGAACTAGAAGCTGTCACTGCGCTTGGCGTACCGCTCGGTCAAGGATACGTCTTTGCTCGGCCGCAACCGGGACTGCCTTCGATTTCGGCGGACGTCCTTTGCCGGTTGTTCGAGAAGAAAATAGGAAAAAACTTGTTGATGGAGGCAAGCGGGTAATTTGCCTCCATCACTCGTGAATGAGGTGAAATACTAACGTTTTTGCTAATGGAATTGGTTCGTTAACGTTTCGCTAAGGGTGATTTCCATCGGTTTTCGCTTACGGAACGAAATCCAGCCGGCTTGGTGGAGCTCGTCTAACGCTTTCCGAACGATATATTCGGTTTTTCCGGTCAAGGAGAGAAGTTCTTTTTTCGTCAGTCCTTTTCCAGGGATACCGAAAATATAGCTTTGCCCTAAGAAAAACATGATGTTTTTTTTCGTTTCCTCTCCTATATTCAGCTTCTTCATCAAGGCATATAATGCGGCCATTTTTTGCTCTTTTTCCGTTAAATCTGCTAATACTTCGTTTTGCGCTCGATCAATGATGTGGAAAAATGTCTCACAAAAAAAGGTAAGCTCTCCTCGATTGTGTGGATGGTTGGCTTCGGAAAAAGCATCGTAATACAGTTGTTTTAGTTGATTCGTCGAGTACGAGAGCGTGAGCGCCGTTAAAAAATCTAATTCTTGCATTAAATACATACTGCTTATATAGCGAGCGGTT
Organism: Anoxybacillus sp.; assembly: GCF_023512315.1. Taxonomy (GTDB): domain Bacteria; phylum Bacillota; class Bacilli; order Bacillales; family Anoxybacillaceae; genus Anoxybacteroides. The sequence goes on along the minus strand of NZ_JAILZV010000205.1, from coordinate 605 downwards.
CGTCCGGTTCCATCATAAAAAGGATGGATGTAGCCGAAATAATAATGCGAGATAGCAATTTTGTATAACATCGGGGACGGATGTTCGCGGAGGAAGCGAATAAGTTGTTGGAGCTTTGTTTGAATGGCTTTCTCCGGGTACACGCCCCGATGAATGATTTTCCCGGTAGTGGTGACGACATCAACAGCCTGTTTACGGAACAATTCGCCATCGAGCGCGTCTTCCGGCTTTATTTCCTCGCGAACGAGGCGGTCGTAAATGGTTCGAATGTCTTTTACCGTTTCGAGTGTGGGGACATCGCCCGACAGCAAGTGAAAATAAGCGTTCATTAAACTAAGGTGACGGACGTTTCTTTTTTTGTCTGCTTCTTTTCGTACGATAATTTCAATGACCGTTTCCATCTCTCGTCTTGTGCTGCGAATGCCTTCGATTTCGTTTGTGCTTAATAGTTCGTCAATGAGTTTTGTTTGAATATATTGTTGGATCGCAATCGGTGGAAGACGGTGCACAATCGTTTGAATTTGCTTGCTCTGTTTCATCAGTTGTTCGTGCAATACGTCTAGTTGCTGATGGTTGACGTAAAAGCATGAAAATTCGTCGTTGCT
>NZ_JAILZV010000204.1 GCF_023512315.1 Anoxybacillus sp. | reverse complement strand
CTGTAGATCTTCATCGGAAACAATTTTTTGCATCAAATTTGGGAGTGTGGTATGCTTGTGCATAGAGAGCACCTCCTGGGTTTGTTTGGGTCGTTACTTACATTCTACAGGAAAGGTGCTCTTTTTTTCTATGTTTTTTATGGATATTATTGGTTAATCAACACGCCTGATATTGAAGATTTAAAGGATTTCCTCAGAATTCCAAGTGTGAGTGGTGTAAGCAACCATATAGGGGATGTGCGAAATGCCGCTCAATTTTTAGCTTCGCATTTAAAGAAGATTGGATTTCCATATACAGAAATTGTCCAAACAAGCGGCAATCCAATTGTATTTGCGGAATGGATTGTATCGATAGAGAAACCAACGGTATTTATTTATGGTCATTATGACGTTCAGCCAGTAGGAGATTTATCCCTTTGGGTTAGTCCACCATTCGAACCAGAAATACGTAATGGAAATATTTACGCTCGAGGTGCCAGTGATAACAAAGGACAATTATGGATACATATCACTTTATTAGATGCGTTAGTAAAAGCAAAAGGAAGTCTCCCTTTTAATGTGAAGATAGTCATTGACGGGGAGGAAGAGATTGGGAGTCCAAACTTTTTATCCTTTCTAAAGAGCTATAAAGAAAGGCTAGATGCAGATTTCGTACTAATTTCAGATACAGCCATGCTTAGCGAAGACCAACCTTCTGTTTGTGTGGGACTACGAGGACTTTTAGGATTTGACATAATTGTTGATGGACCAAGTAAAGACTTGCCATCCGGTCTCTATGGTGGTGCTGTTCAAAATCCTATTCACGCCCTTATTGAATTGCTCCAATCTATGAAAGATAAACACGGAAGAATCACCATTAATGATTTTTATAACGAGGTAGTACCGATTACAAATCAGGAAAGGAAAGAAATGCGATCATTACATGTAGATGACGAAAAAATAGCTGAACAACTCGGTGTTCCTGCATTATTTGGCGAATTCGGTTTTTCCACGGTTGAACGACAATGGATACGTCCAACGATAGAGGTAAATGGAATTTCAGGGGGGAATAATCAGACGACGTTGCGCATGTCACATGTAGGCTTGTGCCTAATCAGAGACCTGAGCAAGTATTTGAATTAATCCAACGGCATGTTTTGCAAAATACACCTGCAGGGGTGCGAGTCACTTTAAAAAAACATAGTGAGGCATGCCCATATGTTGCACCAATTAATCACCCGGTAATGCAATTAGCTAAACAAGCTTATACCTATGGATACGGAAAAGAAGCTTTATGGATTCGCGCTGGCGGTTCAATCCCTGTAGTAGAGATGCTTGCCGGTTGTTTTGGAATCCCAATTGTTCTAATGGGATTTGGACTGCCTACCGCAAACGTGCATGGACCGAATGAGCATTTTTCTCTAACAAACTTCGAAAAAGGATGGCGAACACTCTCTTGGTTTTTTATTAATATGGAGAAGGTTTTTGGTAATTTGTAGAACAAGTGTGTTTAGCCACAATATTGGTGTTCCATTGTACAAATCTCCAGTTTGAAATTACTCACAACAAAAAGAGCCGCTTTGTTTTATTGCGGCTCTTTGTTATGAAGGGATGCTTCCATTTCTTTTGATAATCAGCACTTGCGCATTTTCATCCCCTCCTATTTTATGGTTATTATACCTCCTTCGCATAAGAATTGAAACGACTTTCATCATTATAAAAATACGCCTTGAGTCGTAGTTGAAAATATAGCTGGATGAAGTGGAAAATAGAAGATGTGACGCTCGACCGTGGGGTGGAAGATCATTTATTTCGTATTTTACAAGAATCGGTGTCTAATACGCTTCGTCATGCGAAAGCGACGATGTTAGAAGTGTTGTTGCTTGAGCGAGATGGGTTTGTCCTTTTGCGCGTGTCGGATGATGGAGTTGGCTTTGATGTCGAACGGACAAAAAGCGGCTCTTACGGCTTGCAACATATGTACGAACGAGCGGCTGAAATTGGTGGGACGTTGAAAATCGTAAGCATAAAAAATAAAGGGACGCGTTTAGAAGTGAAAGTACCGCTTGTGTAAGGGAGGAAGCAAGGTGATTAAAGTATTGCTTGTCGATGACCATGAAATGGTGCGGCTTGGTGTTTCCGCGTATTTATCTGCCCAGCCGGATATGGAAGTTGTCGGGGAAGCAGAAAGCGGAGAAAAAGGGGTTGAACTTGCACTTCAACTTCGCCCGGATATTATTTTAATGGATTTAGTGATGGAGCCGATGGACGGCATTGAAGCGACGAAACAAATTATAAGCGCTTGGCCGGAAGCAAAAATTATGATCGTGACAAGTTTTTTAGACGATGATAAAGTATATCCAGCGATTGAAGCAGGGGCAGTCAGTTATATGTTAAAAACGTCGAAAGCGAGCGAAATTGCGAATGCGATTCGCGCTACGTTTCATGGACAATCCGTATTCGAGCCTGAAGTGACAGGGAAAATGATGAATAGCATGCGAAAACTATCCCTTCCACACGAACAACTAACGAGCCGCGAAATGGAAGTGCTACTACTTATAGCACAAGGAAAAACGAACCAAGAAATTGCCGAGGAGTTGTTTATTTCATTAAAAACGGTCAAAGTCCACGTCAGCAATATTTTAGCGAAACTAGACGTCCAAGACCGAACGCAAGCGGTCATTTATGCGTTTAAACATGGGTTGGTCAAATAATTGCATATTGTGTACGGCGTGAAATTTGTTATAATAAGGTAAAAATATTGGAAGGAGGGGTGGAGATGCGTATTTCATCAAATGATTTTGAATTGTTGAAAAGGTGGGTTTATTCTCGGAAAAACAGCATTTTATTTGAAACGGAACATGCCATCATGATTACTGAAGAAGGAGATAAGGTCATATTCAAACCTGAAAGAAAACGGTTAACGAAAGAAGAGAAGTTAGCCCTCGCTGAAAAACTAGCAGGAAGTGCTGATTGTTTTAGCGTAAAGGGAGTAGAAGAAAGCATTCGAATTGCCAATCGAGAATATGATCGGGAGGATGAAACGTGTGCCGAAAGTTAATCGATAACAACATCTGGGTCGCTCACGAAATGGGTTATCCAGATGTTGTTTTTTATATACGCGAATTAATTAAAGGCGAACAATCATTGGTCATTAATACTGTCATTGAAATGGAGCTCATGTCTCACTAGGAAATTGAAACGAATTCAATCGTTAAGCAAATTAGAGAGGATTACGTATACAAGATGGTAGACGAAATTATTGATATTACTAGTCCGATTGCTATGAAGGCAGGGGAAATTAGAAGAAAGGCAAAATTATTGGGTAGAAGAGTTCCGAAAGGACCAGATGCGCTCATTGCGGCGACAGCTATTGTACATCGCATCCCGTTAGTTAGTAATAATGATAAAGATTTTAAATAGATAAGTGAACACTTTGATTTTCCACTCATCAATCCAATTACAAATCATACCGACTTTCAAGAATTCCAACAAATGTATAAACGAAAGAGGGAAAACATGTAGCAAAAACTCCTAATTTTATGGCGAGATTTTTTTATTTTTGCTTTACATTGACGTTACGTAAACGCTTATGATGAAATTGTCAGGAGGTGAGCGAATGGAATATACGGTGCAGCAACTAGCGAAATTGGCGGGGGTTACGAGCCGAACGCTACGATATTATGATGAAATCGGTCTTTTGAAACCAGCGAGAGTAAACGCCTCAGGTTATCGCATATACGGACCGAAAGAGGTAGACCAACTTCAGCAAATTTTGTTTTATCGCGAACTTGGGGTTGATTTAGAAACGATTAAGCAAATCATCACCTCCCCGTCATTTGACGACGTACAGGCGTTGAAGCAGCATCGCGAAAAACTCTTGGCAGAACGGAGGCGGTTAGAGGCGCTAATCGCCAATGTCGAAAAAACAATATTAGCGAAAGAAGGGAGAATCGTGATGAGCGACAAAGAAAAATTTGAAGCGTTCAAGCAGCAGCTCATTGACGAAAACGAGCGAAAGTATGGCAAAGAAATTAGGGAAAAATACGGCGATGAGCAAGTGAACAAATCAAACGAAAAAGTAAAAAACATGACGCAAGCACAATACGAAGAAGCAACAAAGCTCGGCGAAGAAGTATTGCGCGTATTGCATGAAGCGTTTTTGACGGGCGACCCAGCGGGAGAGCTTGCGCAAAAAGCAGCCGATTTGCATCG
>NZ_JAILZV010000203.1 GCF_023512315.1 Anoxybacillus sp. | reverse complement strand
TGTGGATACTGGCACGACGTTTACGTTGTTCGGCCAGCTAGTGATTTTGTTTTTAATTCAAATCGGTGGGCTAGGATTTATGACGTTTGCTACGTTTTTTGCTTTTCTTGTCGGCAAGCGTATTTCTTTAAAGGAGCGGCTATTGCTTCAAGAGGCATTAAACAATTTATCGATTGAAGGAATTGTTCGTCTTGTGAAGCGAGTGCTCGTGTTTACGGTCGTCATTGAGCTTGTTGGCGGAATCTTGTTAGCCATTCGTTTTTCGTTTGATATGCCACCGGCAAAGGCGTTTTATTTTGGGATGTTCCATGCAATCTCCAATTTTAACAACGCAGGCTTTGATTTAATGGGAGGGTTTCGTAGCTTGACTGGGTATGTGGAAGACCCAGTCGTTACACTTGTTGTATGTACGCTTATTACACTTGGTGGAATCGGGTTTATTGTAATGAATGAAATATATGAGTACCGGCAAGTACGCCGCTTTTCTCTCCATTCGAAAATCGTTTTTGTCACGAGCGGGCTTCTTGTTCTGTTTAGTACGTTATTCATTTTGTTGCTGGAGTGGCACAATCCGAAAACGTTATCGCCGCTTTCACCAATCGGAAAAGTGTTAGCGTCGCTTTTTCAGGCAGTGACGCCCCGAACAGCAGGCTCGAATACGCTTAATATTTCGGATTTAACGCAGCCGACGCTCTTTTTACTCATCTTTTTAATGTTTGTCGGTGCCTCTCCGGGTTCTACAGGAGGAGGAATTAAAACGACGACGTTTGCGACGTTAATCGGTGCCGTTTGGTCGCAAATTAAAGGAAAAGAGGACGTCATTTTCTTTAAAAAACGCATTGTATATGACACCATTTATAAATCATTAACTGTAACGCTAAGCGGTCTATTTATTGTGATGGTAGTGACGATGTTATTGACAATTACAGAGCAGGGGCATGATTTTTTAATGATTTTATTTGAAGCGACGTCGGCGTTTGGCACGGTCGGATTGTCAATGGGATTAACTCCGGAATTGTCGCCGTTTGGAAAAGTATTGATTATTTTTACGATGTTTGCTGGGAGGGTTGGGCCGCTAACAATTGCTTATGCAGTAACGTTGCACCGCAAACCAGACCCATTCCGCTACCCAAAAGGAAAAATTATGATTGGATGAGCATAACACAAAAAAGAAAAGGAAATAAGCGAAAGAAACAAAATTTGAGGTAAAAAAGAGAGAAAATCCGTTATTTTCTCCCTAATTGCCGCTTTTCGCTTCTTTACAACGGCAACGGGAGAGAGTAACATATCAGCTATCATATATACTATCGCTGAATCCGTCACGGAGCGGGGGAACCAATAGTGTAACGAATGTTACTTGGGGTGAATCCAAACGAGGAGGGGATACTCTCATGCCCTAACCCGACAGCTAACCTCGTAAGCGTAATGGGAGGGATGTAGTATTGCCGCTAAGGACATCCTTGGCGGTTTTTTTGCGTTTTTTCTTTCGCTTTGCACAAACTAGAAATAACTTGTAGGAAGAAGGAGAAGGAGAAATGGCTTCCATTAAACGATTGTTAATTGGATCACCAATGGAAACAAAACGGCTCAAACATGAAAAACTGCCGAAATGGAAAGCGTTAGCGGTATTTTCCTCGGATGCACTTTCCTCGGTGGCGTATGCGACAGAAGAAATTTTGCTAGTGCTTATGCTGCTTGGGACAGGTGTCTTTTTCTTTTCATTGCCGATTGCACTCGCGATTTTAGTTTTGTTAGTCGTTGTGACGTTGTCGTATCGACAAATTATTTATGCGTTCCCATCTGGTGGGGGAGCGTATGTGGTAGCGAGAGATCATTTAAGTACGACGACGAGTTTAGTCGCTGGTGCGGCGCTCATGATTGATTACGTACTGACAGTAGCTGTTAGCATTAGCTCTGGTGTTGCGGCATTGACGTCAGCATTTCCGAGTTTGCTTCCGTGGAAAGTGGACATCGCGATTGCCCTTGTATTATTGCTCATGATTTTAAACTTGCGGGGCATTACGGAATCTGCGACCGTATTTGCCTACCCAACGTATTTGTTTATTATTTCCGTACTCGTATTGATTGGAGCGGGAGGGTGGCAATTATGGCATGAAGGATGGCATGGTTTTAACTACCAAGAGCATGCGACAGCTAGCCACTTCCTTTCCTCAGGGTATGGAATGTTTATTTTGTTGCGAGCGTTTGCGTCTGGGTGTTCAGCGATGACAGGGGTCGAAGCGATCAGCAACGGCGTTCCATCGTTCAAACCAGATAGCTCCAAAAATGCTGCGATTACGATGGGATGGATGTCGTTCTTATTAGGGACGATGTTTTTAGGCATTACGGTTTTAGCGGCCGGATTTGGTGTGACACCGTTAGAGCATAAAACGGTTATTTCGCAAATCGGACAGCACGTATTTGGGAATAGCATCTTTTTCTATTTGTTTCAAATGGTGACGATGCTCATTTTAGTATTGGCAGCGAATACAAGTTTTGCTGGCTTCCCACAGCTGGCGTCGATTATTGCTCATGACCGTTTTTTGCCGCGTAGCTTATCTGCTCGAGGCGACCGTCTTGTATTTTCAAACGGGATTATCTTATTAAGCGTTTTAGCGATGATTTTAATAGTCGTGTTCCACGGAGAAACGCACTCGTTGATTCCGCTTTATGCGGTTGGGGTGTTTTTATCGTTCACGATTGGACAGTTTGGCATGGTCAAGAAATTATGGAAAGAGAAAAATGGGCGCAGCACGGTTACTATTGCCACCATTACGACAGGAATGGTTGTGACTGGGCTAGTGACGATTATTACTGTTATCGCCAAATTTACACAAGGAGCATGGCTTGTCATTATTTCCATTCCGCTTCTTGTGGTATTGTTTTACAAAATTCGTGCCCATTATGATAAATTAGGCGAACAATTAAGATTGGATGAACAAGAGTGGAAACGGCGAGAGAAAATTGTGGAGCCAAAAGTAATTATTCCGATTTCTGGCGTGAGCAAAGTCGTTGCCCAATCCATTCAATATGCGCGCAGTATTTCGCACGATATTACGGCGATTTCGATTATTTTTCACGAAGATGAGGAACAGAAGTTACGAGAGAAATGGGAAAAATTTTACCCTGATGTCGAATTAAAGGTAATTTATTCCCCATATCGGACCATTCTTTCACCGATGCTTGATTATATTAACGAAGTGGAAAAGAAAACAAAAGGCGCACCAATTACGATTTTAATGCCGCAGTTTATTGTGAAAAAGTGGTGGCATACATTGTTGCATAACCAAACGGCAATTGTATTACGGTTTTTCTTGATTTTGAAAAAAGACGTTGTCATTGCGACGCTTCCGTATCATTTGAAAGAATAATGTCGAAAAAGGCAAAAATATTTCCTTGGAAATCGAAGCACGTCGAAAAATGAGAAAACCGATAGCCGAGTTTCCCCTGTATTCGCTTGTGCATATAGTAACGCAGGGGGAACGACAAGATGTTAAAATACGTATCGATGATCATGTTAGCGTTGGCGGTGAGTTTAGACAGTTTAAGCGTTGGAGTGACGTACGGGATGCGGAAAATGAAATTTCCGCTCCCATCGATGCTAGTGATTGCGGTGTTGTCAGGGATGATGTTGCTATTGTCTATGTATGTCGGTTCTTTTCTTGTTCTGTTGTTGCCGGTGCGTGCGGAAAAAGCAATTGCTGCGTGCATTTTAGTGGCAATTGGTGTGTGGGCAATCTACAATGTGTTAAAGAAGCGGGAAGATGAGCTAGAGGAGGTAGTGCCTCGTCCGACAGCCACGATGAAAATATGGCGTGTCCATTTAAAGCGGCTCGGGATTGTTATTCAAATTTTAAAACGTCCGTCGATAGCCGATTTGGACGGCTCAGGTAGCATTAGCATGAACGAGGCGTTATTAATTGGCTTTGCACTATCGATGGATGCGTTCGGGGCAGGCTTAAGCGCGTCGCTTTTAGGCTATTCTCCGCTTATGTTAGCATTGCTTGTGTCCTTGCTTAATATGTTGTTCATTCGCTTTGGATTAAAAACAGGCTATACGTTTGCAAAAACAAAAATAATGAAAAAAGCAACCGTCATTCCAGGGCTGATTTTAATTTGTTTAGGGATTTCCAAAATATTTTTTTAGAAAAGCTCCTAAAGATCGTTACGGTCTTTAGGAGTTTTTGAATCTTTCTGCTTGTTCGATCGTAAATAATA
>NZ_JAILZV010000202.1 GCF_023512315.1 Anoxybacillus sp. | reverse complement strand
GCTTGGTTCTGCGTGGGTAAGCTCAATGAAGCCGATCAATGCGCCGCCGAAAGAAGGGACGGAGCGCATCACACCGACGGCGCTTGGAGCTAGACAGCGCTCCACCTAATCGTAAAATTTTATACTTTCTTACCTTTGCACGAAAAAAGCAGCTCTTCGAAAAGAGGCTGCTTATTTTTTCGCCGTCAATCGGTTTAAAAACGCCGTTGCGGAGGAGACGGTGACACCGCGGTAATAGTATTGGACGATGTCTTTGTACGTTTTTCCTTGCTTTGCTAAAAAGTTCGCCCCGTATTGGCTCATGCCAACGCCGTGCCCATACCCTTTTGTCGTAATGACAATCTCATTTCCTTTACGTACCCACGTAAAATCGGTCGATTTTAGCGCCAATTTTTCGCGAATTTCTCTGCCGGTTAGCTGCTTTCCGTTAATGTCGACTACCGCCACTCGCTTGCCTGGCGTCCGCGCAACGATGACGCCTACCGACCCGTCGTTTGGCAGTTTCACCCCTAACCGTTGTTCAAACTCTGCCACCGGCATCGCCGTTTGGTGATAAAATTTAGGCGATTGTTCGTCCCATGGGCTCGCCACACTTTTTAAATACGGAAAGTCGTTTTGCCAATACGCTTCGGAGTTTTCCGTAAAGCCGTTGCTTGTTGAGAAAAAGGCGGCTTCAATTGGGGCGTTGTTGTACGTGATAATTTGCCCTTGTGTTTCTTGCACGGCTTTGACGATACGTTTCATTTTCCAGTCGTAGTCGGCTCCCCATCGCTTCTTTAGTTCTTCGTCGTTATAGTACACTTGATGCATGACCGTGTCGGTGACGTTGGCGCCTTTTGGAAGCTCCATCGGCTGGTCACTGAGCATTTGTTTGACAATGTACGTGCGGGCGGTGAGCGCTTGCGCTTTTAACGCCTCTAGCTCAAAATCAGCCGGCATTTCGGCTGCGACGACCCCGATGACATACTGCTCTAGCGGGATATGCTCGATTCGTTTTTCTTTGCTTCGATACACGGCTACTTCAACATCTGGCCCCGCTTGTTTTAGCTGAATGCCCGGCCTCGTTTGTAACGCTTCTGCCAGCGCTCCGCTAGTCTTGTCGTGGAAGGGGATGACGAGCAATGTCGGAATGAGTAATACGACGATGAATAAAAGCGACCCGAGTGCGAGCAATAGTTTCAGACGGTTCATTTCGCGCCCCCCAATATGCAATTTTAACGCGCACTTTCCTGCTCGTTATTACATAGTGTATGGGCTTGGACAAGTATATATGACAAATTGTTTTCAGGGGGAAATCGGCAAAAAATGTGTAGTCAGCAGCCGTTGTCTATTTTCAGAAACAGAAAAACGACCTTCCGCTGCGGTTGCAACGAACGGTCGCTTTCGTCGTTAGTTGAGGTCGGTGACTTTCGCCGCTTCCCATACCGTCTCTTCTTCGCGGACGCGCTCAATGTCCGCACCAAGCGCTGCTAATTTTTCATGGAAGCGCACGTAGCCTCTGTCCAAATGTTTTAATTCCGTCACCCGCGTATATCCTTCCGCCACAAGCCCTGCCAAAATGAGCGCAGCAGCCGCACGTAAATCGGTGGCCGCCACTTCCGCCCCTTGCAAATCGCAAGGACCGTTGATGATGACCGAACGCCCTTCAATTTTAATATCAGCATTCATGCGGCGAAATTCTTCGACGTGCATAAAGCGGTTTTCAAATACCGTTTCCGTAATCATGCTCGTGCCTTCTGCTTTTAACAATAATGCCATCATTTGCGACTGCATATCGGTCGGAAACCCTGGATGCGGCATCGTTTTAATATCGACCGCTTTTAATGTTTCTGAACCGATGACTCGAAGGCCGTTTTCTTCTTCGATAATCGTGACACCCATTTCTTCGAGTTTTGCCACGAGCGAACTTAAATGTTCTGGAACCGCACCTTGCACGAGCACGTTTCCACCGGTAATCGCCGCGGCGACCATAAACGTCCCTGCTTCAATTCGATCAGGAATGACCGTGTGCACGGCACCACATAAGCTTGGCACCCCTTCAATGCGGATCGTACCTGTTCCCGCTCCGCGCACTTTTGCGCCCATTTTGTTCAAAAAGTTCGCCAAATCGACAATTTCCGGCTCTTTTGCGCAGTTTTCAATCACGGTCGTTCCTTCCGCTAACACGGCCGCCATCATAATATTTTCCGTCGCCCCGACGCTCGGAAAATCGAGGTAAATTTTCGCCCCGCGCAACCGTCCGTTCACTTCGGCATCAATGAACCCATTGCCTACTTTCACCGAAGCACCCATTGCTTCAAACCCTTTTAAATGCTGATCAATTGGCCGCGAACCAATCGCACAGCCACCTGGAAGCGCCACGCGCGCACGCCCTTTTCGCGCAAGCAACGGTCCCATGACTAAAACGGAGGCACGCATTTTGCGTACGTATTCAAACGGGGCTTCTAATTTCAGCTCTCGGGATGCATCTACAACAACGCGGTTTCCTTCGATTACAACATCGGCGTTTAAATAACGCAATACTTCCGTAATTGTATATACATCGGAGAGAGCAGGAACGTCATGAATGACACTTTTTCCTTCACTTGCTAATAAGGTTGCGGCGATGACAGGCAAAACGGCATTTTTCGCTCCTTCGACTTTCACGGTGCCGTTTAACCGGTTTCCGCCACGGACGATGATTTTTTCCAAGGTATTCCCCTCCGCGTCCAAATTCTCTATATTAATATTCAATTGTAATGATTGGGGTTCCAACAACAACGGTCGTTCGACCGCCCAATCCTGTCTTTCGTAAAGCAAGCTGAATGTTCATTGGATGAGTGTTGGTCGGAAGAACGTTCTCCCACTGCCCAGTATATGCAGAAACGGAAACAAACGTCTCTTCCTCAAGCGCCTCCACAGGCGAGGCGTTGAATGCATGTAAAAGATGGTAAGCTTGTTTTAACAAAACACCTTTCATCTTACCATTGAATTCCCCTTTTACACAAGAGAAAAATGCAGGTTGTTTCATAAAGAGTTGTGACGACCTTTGGCTTATGAGTTGACCAATGTTTTTCTGCACAGTTTCGCTCCAACCAAATCCCTTTAATTCATAGAGGATGTACGTTTGGGGCTTTTTGTTTGCAACGGTAGTGACGAGTTGAATTTTTTCTTGCATCGAGGAATGTTCATAGACGCCTGTTGCTCGCTGAACATGGTGATCTGCTTCGATCGTCCACTGGAACGTTCGAAACGTATGTTTTAGCTCGTCCGTTTTTTGAAAAAAAGCGGAATCATTTTCAATTGTTTGGGCATACTCCCTTGTGTAAATGGTCCATTCGTTGATCGATGCGCCGTTTTGTTGTAGCACGGAAGCGATGGTTTTTATCTCTTTTAACGGCTCGTTCCCTTTCGCGTTCCCAAACGAATGGCCGAGCACTACACTAAGCAAAAGCACGATTGCCACCCACGTTTTTTTCATCTTTCTTCCCTTCCTCTCCTTAGCTGTTATTGTTGCCAGATTGACAACGAACATACGTGCAATCGCTCGACAAAATCGGAGAGGAAGTTTTTCTTTTTTGACAAAAAACGGAGCGATTATTCGCCCCGAAACAAAAACGGCAATTGTTTAGACCAAAGAAAATAATCGAGGAAAAAGTTGCTGACGGCAGAGCCAATCGCAATCGTTAATAACACATAAAGGACGCGCGCTTGCAAGATGCGGTTTGGTTTTAATAGCTTTTCTAACTGAACACCTTGCAACGTCCACCACGTGAGGGCAAAAAAGAAAAGATGGGAAATAATGCTTAGGAGCGCTTGTTGCCCAACTTCGGCCATCTGATGACCTCCTTTCCTCCGTTCTAAAAGGAAATACGAAAAAAGAAGGGGAAAGCCCCCTTCTAGCGTTAGCGAAGGAAATCGCTAAAGTGATGAAACTTGTCTAAAAACGCATACAACCATCCCGGCATAATCCCGAAAAGAAGCGTGCCAAGCGCACAAACCGCAATGACAATCGCCGCTCCTACAGGTACACTAAACGACTCGTGAGCTGCTGCCGGACGGAAGAAAATTTGCGTAAACAATCCGAAATAATAGACGTATGACACAACGGTCGTTGCAATCATCACCGCCGCTAGCACGTAATGCGCTGGCTCGGTCGCGAACGCCCCTAAAAAGATGTGGGCTTTTCCGATAAAGCCCGCCGTTCCTGGAATACCGGCGAGCGATAATAAAAACACGCCCATCATGATGGCTAATAGTGGATTGCGGCGATAAAGCCCGGCAAACTGGCTCATATCTTCCGAACCGCTTTGGTCCGTAACCGTCTGCAAAATCGCAAACGCCCCTAAATTCATGAACAAATACGCCGCTAAATAAAACCACATCGAATCAACCAT
>NZ_JAILZV010000201.1 GCF_023512315.1 Anoxybacillus sp. | reverse complement strand
CCCAGTCGGCAAGCGAACCGCTTGCCGACTACGGCAGAAAAGCTAGAAATAGAGCGGTGTCAACTAGTTTTTATTGGCTAATCAACACACCTGAAATACTATAAAGAAAAAAGGGTGATGTCATTGGAACATTATTATTCAAAAACCCCTTCTTCTTCGCACCATCTACAGACGTGGAAGTTTACGTTGCGTGGGAATGAGCTGACATTTACAACGGATAGCGGTGTTTTTTCGAAGCGCGAAGTCGATTTCGGTTCGCGGCTATTAATTGAAACATTTACAGAACCAGCAATCGACGGGGCTATTTTAGACGTTGGTTGTGGCTATGGACCAATCGGATTGGCTGTCGCAAAGTCGTTTCCAACCCGTCGGGTAGAAATGATTGATATTAACGAACGAGCGATTGAACTGGCAAATAAAAATAAACAACTCAATCACATTCATAATGCGGTTGTTTACGAGAGTGATTTATTTTCCAACGTTGGGGAGAAGGCGTTTGCGGCAATTGTAACGAATCCACCAATCCGTGCTGGGAAAAAGATTGTTCACGCCATTTTTGAACAAAGTATGCAGCATCTTCTTCCGAAAGGAGAGCTGTGGGTCGTCATTCAGAAAAAACAAGGTGCGCCGTCTGCACTCGAGAAGTTACAAACATTATTTCCTCATGTAGAAGTGGTCGAAAAGAAAAAAGGATATTATATCATAAAGGCAAAAAAAGATTGACAGTTTTTTTTACCTATGGTATCATTATAAAATACCAAATATGTAACCTTATTCGGTGATTGTATGTATAATTTTATTTTCGTTGGGAAAAATTATAAAATCAATAAATAGGTGAAAATGTGGTTTTCTTATATAGAAACCATTTTTCTTTTGTCTCTAGTAGTAAGGCAAATATTTCTTGTTTAGAAAAGTTGCCTGCTATTTTCATTAATGCTTGAATTTGAGGGGTGAATCAGTTGACAGGTCAACTAGTTCAATATGGACGACACCGCCAACGAAGAAGTTACGCGCGTATCAGTGAAGTACTCGAGTTACCAAACCTTATCGAAATTCAGACCTCCTCTTATCAGTGGTTCCTTGATGAAGGTCTGAGAGAAATGTTCAAAGAAATTTCTCCAATCGAAGACTTTTCCGGAAATCTTTCCCTTGAATTTGTTGATTATAGTCTAGGGGAACCGAAGTACTCGGTAGAAGAATCAAAAGAACGCGATGTGACCTATGCAGCACCGCTTCGCGTAAAAGTTCGCCTTATTAACAAAGAAACAGGCGAAGTGAAAGAACAAGATGTGTTCATGGGAGATTTTCCTCTGATGACGGAAACGGGAACGTTCATCATTAACGGTGCAGAACGTGTCATCGTTTCTCAGCTTGTCCGCTCCCCAAGTGTATACTACAGCGGAAAAGTAGATAAAAACGGAAAACGGGGATTTTCTGCGACAGTCATTCCAAATCGTGGCGCATGGCTAGAGTACGAAACCGATGCGAAAGACGTCGTATACGTTCGCATTGACCGCACTCGCAAATTGCCTGTCACCGTTCTGTTGCGTGCGCTTGGCTTCGGCTCTGACCAAGAAATCATTGATTTACTTGGCGAGAACGAATATCTTCGCAACACGCTAGAAAAAGACAACACGGAAAGTACAGAAAAAGCGTTGCTTGAAATTTATGAACGGTTGCGCCCAGGGGAACCGCCGACAGTAGAAAACGCGAAAAGCTTATTGATTTCCCGTTTCTTCGACCCGAAACGCTACGATTTAGCAAGTGTTGGACGTTATAAAATTAACAAAAAACTCCATATTAAAAATCGACTTTTCAATCAACGACTCGCGGAAACGCTTGTCAACCATGAAACAGGTGAAATTATTGCGGAAAAAGGAACGATCATTGACCGTCGGACGTTGGATCGTATTTTGCCTTACTTAGAAAATGGCATCGGCTTCCGCGCATATAAACAAGCTGGTGGTGTAGTAGAAGAAGAATTTACGCTACAATCGATTAAAATTTATGCGCCGAACGACCCAGAAGGTGAGCAAGTCATTCATGTCATTGGCAACGGATACATTGCAGAAGACGTTAAACACATTACGCCAAGTGACATCATCGCATCCATTAGCTATTTCTTTAACCTTCTTCACGGAGTCGGGGATACAGACGATATCGACCATCTAGGCAATCGTCGCCTTCGTTCGGTCGGGGAATTGCTGCAAAACCAATTCCGAATTGGATTATCGCGCATGGAACGTGTCGTTCGTGAACGCATGTCCATCCAAGATACGAATACGATTACGCCACAGCAATTAATTAATATTCGACCAGTGATTGCGGCAATTAAAGAATTTTTCGGCAGCTCGCAGCTTTCTCAATTTATGGACCAAACGAACCCGCTTGCGGAGCTAACGCACAAACGGCGCCTTTCTGCACTAGGGCCTGGTGGTTTGACGCGTGAACGCGCTGGATTTGAAGTTCGTGACGTTCACTACTCTCACTACGGGCGCATGTGTCCAATCGAAACGCCAGAAGGTCCAAACATCGGTTTGATTAACTCGTTATCGACATATGCAAAAGTCAATAAATTCGGTTTTATTGAAACACCTTATCGTCGTGTGGACCCAGAAACAGGAAAAGTAACAGATCGGATTGATTATTTAACAGCCGACGAAGAAGACAATTATGTCGTTGCTCAAGCAAACGCGCGAATTGCAGAAGACGGCACATTTTTAGACGAAGATATCGTGGCACGTTTCCGCGGGGAAAACATTGTTGTGAAGCGCGACCGTGTCGACTATATGGACGTATCACCAAAACAAGTCGTTTCTGCAGCGACAGCGTGTATCCCATTCTTAGAAAACGACGACTCGAACCGCGCGCTGATGGGTGCAAACATGCAGCGCCAAGCAGTTCCGTTATTGCAGCCGGAAGCACCGATTGTCGGAACAGGGATGGAATATGTGTCGGCAAAAGACTCTGGAGCGGCGGTTATTTGTAAACATCGCGGAATTGTCGAACGAGTGGAAGCGAAAGAAATTTGGGTGCGTCGTCTCATTGAAGTGGACGGCAAAGAAGTAAAAGGCGATTTAGATAAATATCGTCTGCTCAAGTTTGTTCGTTCGAACCAAGGTACATGCTACAACCAGCGCCCAATCGTGCAAAAAGGGGATATCGTCGAAAAAGGAGAAATTCTTGCCGATGGCCCATCGATGGAAAAAGGGGAGTTGGCACTTGGTCGCAACGTGCTCGTCGCCTTCATGACATGGGACGGCTACAACTACGAAGACGCGATTATTATGAGCGAACGGCTTGTGAAAGAAGACGTATATACATCTATTCACATTGAAGAATATGAATCGGAATCGCGCGACACGAAGCTTGGTCCAGAAGAAATTACGCGCGATATTCCAAATGTCGGGGAAGATGCACTCCGTAATTTGGATGAACGTGGAATTGTGCGTATCGGAGCGGAAGTAAAAGATGGGGATTTGCTTGTCGGGAAAGTTACGCCAAAAGGCGTCACAGAGCTAACGGCAGAAGAACGCCTATTGCATGCTATTTTCGGGGAAAAAGCGCGTGAAGTGCGGGATACGTCTCTCCGTGTACCACATGGTGGCGGCGGTATCGTATTAGATGTCAAAGTATTTAACCGCGAAGACGGAGATGAACTTCCTCCAGGTGTGAACCAGCTTGTGCGCGTATACATTGTGCAAAAACGGAAAATTTCCGAAGGCGATAAAATGGCAGGTCGCCACGGAAATAAAGGGGTTATCTCAAGAATTCTTCCAGAAGAAGACATGCCGTTCTTGCCAGATGGTACACCAGTCGATATCATGTTAAACCCATTGGGCGTTCCGTCGCGGATGAACATCGGGCAAGTACTTGAGTTGCACCTTGGGATGGCTGCGAGAAAACTCGGGCTGCATGTCGCTTCCCCGGTATTCGACGGTGCACGTGAAGAAGATGTATGGGCAATTTTAGAAGAAGCGGGAATGGCTCGTGATGCAAAAACGGTGCTATACGATGGCCGTACGGGAGAGCCGTTTGATAACCGTGTATCTGTTGGAATTATGTATATGATTAAACTAGCGCACATGGTAGACGACAAGCTCCACGCTCGTTCAACTGGTCCGTACTCGCTCGTCACACAACAGCCACTTGGCGGAAAAGCACAATTCGGTGGTCAGCGCTTTGGAGAGATGGAAGTATGGGCACTTGAAGCATACGGAGCAGCATATACATTACAAGAAATTTTAACCGTCAAATCGGACGACGTCGTCGGTCGGGTGAAAACATACGAAGCAATTGTCAAAGGTGAAAACGTTCCAGAACCAGGCGTTCCAGAATCGTTTAAAGTATTGATTAAAGAACTACAAAGTTTAGGAATGGATGT
>NZ_JAILZV010000200.1 GCF_023512315.1 Anoxybacillus sp. | reverse complement strand
GGCTCGTGAGAGACCGCTTGCCCTGTAATCGGCGATGCGCTGTTCCCATTCACGTCTCAATTCGTTTTTATCCATACCAAAACTCCTTTAATTTAAGATTTCTAAAGAAATTATGGCATGGATACAGAGGCAAAACTAGGTGGGAAGAGTTTGACGCTTACTTTGCAATGGACTCTAACAAATCAATTGGTGGCCTTCTTAATTGTGAACCCCTTTCAATTTGTGACAAATTACTAAAATTATAATTTACTTTTTTCGAAAATTTTCTAAATGAATCATTTTATTTCGACTGTATATCAAAAAAAATTTCAGTCAAGGTTGTAAATCATTTTTAACAAGTTTCTTTATTAAGAAAAGAAAGAAAAATTTTTTGGGGGGTATAACTGTGAAAACAAATGAAGTGAAACTCATTCCGATTGTTCAATTAGAACAGTCAGAAGAAAATCGTTCCTCCAGTGTTATGGAAATTGGAGCAGAGTACAAATGGAAAAAAGGTTACACGGGTAAGGGAGTAGTAGTTGCTGTGATTGATACAGGATGTGCAATAAATCATCCAGATATTAAAAGCAATATTATAGGTGGTTATAACTTTACAGAAGAGTATGGTGGAGACATTACCATTTTCGAAGATACAAATGGCCACGGAACTCATGTAGCAGGTATAATAGCGGGATCTAAAAATGGATCCGGAATAGTAGGGGTTGCGCCTGATGCAAAGTTACTTATTTTAAAAGCTCTGAATCAGTATGGAAGCGGTTCAATCAATTCGGTAGTCGAAGCAATTCATTACGCGATTGATTGGAAAGGACCAATGAATGAAAAGGTAAGAGTTATATCACTGTCATTGGGAACTAAAACACCGGATCCTAATTTACATGCCGCGATAAAAAGAGCAGTGGCTCATAATATCTTAGTGGTAGCAGCTTCAGGTAATGATGGCGATGGGGATACAAAAACAAACGAGTATCGGTATCCGGGGGCTTTTGAGGAAGTAATAGAAGTTGGATCAATCAATAAAGATAACAATATTTCTATTTTTTCCAATACAAATGAGTTTGTCGATCTTTATGCACCCGGAGAAAAAATTTATTCCTCTTACTTAAACAATAGCTATGCTACCTTGACTGGTACCTCAATGGCTACACCTCATGTATCAGGAGCTATCGCTTTATTAATCGAGGAATATGAAAAGTTGCTTAAAAAAGAACTAAATGAAATGGAAATCTTTCAATTATTAATGGAACATACAACACCAATTAACACAATGGAAAATACGAAGATTAATGTACTAAATTTAAAAAAGAACCCAATCGTAAGTGTAAATGAAAACGAGAATACCAAAAAAATCAATCAAGAAATGCTGCTCAAATGCTTCTGTGAAGCTAGAAAAACCCAAGCATTTTTCACAAAATGCTTAGATGAAAATTCGACAGAAGAAGAAAAAGAGTTTATCGCAGAATTAGTCAAAGAATATGCTAAAACTTCTAAAAAAATTTTGGAATTTTGTGGAATCGATTTAAAAAAATGATATATAATATATTTGTGAATACTCTGTTCCACGAAATCAATACGATAAACTTATGACTAATCGACTAATTACCTTAATTGGTCATTTTTTACACCTATGAAACAGAACGTATGTTCACTTTTGTAGTGAAAGGGGAGTACAATTTGAATTTTGAAAAATTAGACCCGTTTTGTAAACAAAAAATAGAGGAATTTAAAGAAGAAAATAAAGATTTTTTGGAAAATCCTGTTGTAAAGTCGTTCCTAATGGAAGAAAAAAATCAAAAATTATTAGTTGAAGTCATTTGTGATCCTACGGAGGAAAACCAAAAATTACTTGATAATGAATTTAAAAAATTTTACTTCGATATCAGATTTACTTCCTATATCTCTATGGTTTTATATTTTAATGCAATAAATTTCGATAAGCGCTACCGCAAAATGCTAAAACGTCATCCTCTAACTGTTGATCAACCTATAAAGAATGATACATCAAACACTTCCTTCAATGCTATGCTTGTCGATGTAGAAACGGAGATACAAGTAGAGGATATTTTGCGAAGCGATAATATCGAAGATTATATTACTAATCCTGTTCTTTATGAGGCTATTCAATCTCTAACTGAAAAACAAAAAGAAGTGATCAGTCTGGCATATGTAAAAGGTCTTACAGATACGGAAATTAGCAAAGTATTAAACAAATCTCAACAAGCTGTATCCAAAATACACAAAGCAGCGTTAAAAAGTATTTGTAAATTTATTGAAAAAAAAGGAGGATTAAAAGATGAATGTATGTGATTTCCCTCAATGGGTCACCATTATTGGAAATTTTGGTTTTCCTATAGCCATAACTGTTTACTTGTTTTTACGATTTGAACGGAAATTGGAGAGCCTAGAATTAGTTATTCATCAATTAGGTGAAGTAATTAAAGAGTCAAGAAAGGGGTAAAATGTAAGTCATGTTTTATGAATTAGTTAAAGAATCGAAGGAAGATAATCAAGCGCTGGAACAAATTATTAATATGTTTGAACCAAAATTACAAAAAACGCTCTCGCTTACCAAATTAGGAGAACGAGAAGATTTGGCGCAAGAGCTAAAGTACAGGTTAATTATGTACATTAAAAGGTATGATGTTGATTCGATACCCGGCTTTTGGGAGTTAAAAGAACAAATACAAAAAGGCAAAAAAATTTGTTGATGAGGTTGTTATTTTTCAGGGTGGTCTTTCTTTATGTAATGTATTCTTTATAGGGGGTATTACAATGGAAATTATCATGTATTCTACAAAACATTGCATATATTGCAAAAAGCAAAAGGATTTTTTATCGGAAAAAGGAATTGCATTTGAAGAAAGGGATATTCATGAGAACGAGGAATTCTTTCAAGAATTTAAAGATCTAGGTGGTTACGGTACTCCATTTACCATAATAAAAGAAAACGGAAATATTGTATCAAAAATTCTAGGATTTAATCAAAATAAGTTACTGTAGATGAGCAATTTTCATAACAATAATTACCATGTAAAAAGAGACAAACAGGGTACCCCTTATGCCACATGGAGCTGTTTTTTCACGGTATCAATGGGAATATTTTGTTTCGCTGCACAGTAAATGAACTCCACGAGGCTATGTCCTTTTCTCTTGCGCAAGAGATCGAGCCCATCAGAAAAATCGCTGTTCGACTCGAATAGGCTGTACACGTAAGCAAGCTGCACCAAGATCCAGTAGCGTTTCACCGCTCGAACCTGACGAACACGGTATCCATCGAGTTTCAGCTGGTCTTTCGCTTGTCGAAAAAAGCATTCGATCGACCAACGCTTAGCATAGTAGCGCAAGATCTCTTCATCGCTTAGCCCTCGGTCGGTGCTCAAGACGCAGTGAAGATGTTCGGGTGTCATCGGCTGATCGGCTTTCCAAACAAGCAGCACCGCCACATGATCGAGACCGTTGAGCGCTCCTTCGTAACGATAAACGCGATAACGCTCTTCTCCCACCGTGACGAGGTGAGTGTCGTCTGGTTCGATAGAGCGAGCCAACTGCTTCGCTTGGACGGCAACGCCGTTCGGATAGAGAATCCGGTTCTTCTTGAGCATGGCGATGACGTGGAATCCTTTTTTCAAGCAGGCTTCCACGAGCGCTTTCGATGGATACCATGAATCCATCAGCACATAAACGGGACGGCGTACATCCAACGAAGAAAGCATCTCGATCGCCAGTTCCCCTTTGCTTTTCCTCGCTGTCTTGTCGTAGAGACGAAAGGCAAAGGGAAATGCCTGGGTCATCGTATGAACCATGAGCCAAACGAGAGAATGTCCCCAAATCGATTTTTTCTCTGAGTGAGAATAGTGCCAATCACATCCCTGAATAGCGTGCGTAGCCTGTGACGAAGGCTTCGTTTTTTGGCAAATCGTATCATCGATCGAAACAAAAAGGGGTTGATTCTCATGTTTGGCGATACGTTCGACACGACGAAGGATCCACTGCTGGAATTTGAGAAGCAGCGTTTCTTCCTCCCAAGGGCTTTTCGTGAAAAAATGGCTGAGTGTCGTGCGATGGTTCGGATGAAAGCTCCCGTGATGAAGATCGGTCAACGTTCCCGAAAAGCCTTTCGTGATCATCGCATCGACGATATGAACAAGATGCTTCATGACAGGTTTTGAAAAATAAAGCGCCAACCCCAACATCGTGAAAAACTTGTGGATTTCGTGGTGATGTGCTAATCTATTCATGAGACATGAACCTCCTTGTGAATGGTTTGGTAGCACATCTATTCTAACCAAGGAATCGGGTTCATGTCTCCTTTTTTGTTTGGTTGTAAATTTATGTTAGCGAATTTGCTCATCTACAGTTATTTTTAAGACCTACCGAGTCATCAACCGTATTTATTCAACAATTAGGG
>NZ_JAILZV010000199.1 GCF_023512315.1 Anoxybacillus sp. | reverse complement strand
CGTATATACAGAATTTGGAACCCGATAACCTTCATAGCCTTTTAAATGTTCTACCTTTTCACCCATCTTCGCATCAGCAAGGGAAATTTTTTCTGGGTAGCCTGGAGGAGGATTCGGATGAAAAAGGGATGTTCGTTTCATTGATTCTTTACTAAATACACTTTTTAGGACATCTTCAGTTATATTTATCGAAGTTGAAAAGGTATCAAATGCCTTATTTACAGCACCAGCTAATATTGGAGCTAATGTATCATTAGGAACACTGATACTTAAAAATCTCTCATTCATATTTATCCATAAGAATCCATACTTTAATTCAAAAATGAAGCTACTATCCTCAGTATCTGGATCAATATAATTGTATCTTTCCTGATAAGAAAAAGAAAATTCCATGGTTTCTTTATCAATGACTGTTTGGTCTAAAACTGTTATATCTTTTAAATTATCTTTGGAAAAATCAATTTCTGCTAAAGCTTGATTTAATTTTTGAATCCCTTTACTTTTTCCGCAAGATACTATTAGCGTTTCAGAAGTTATTTTTAAGTCAAATGGATGAAGGAGAAACAAACGGAAATTTGGTCGCCTGCTATATCGGTACTCCTCGAAGCATTCGTTTATATCTTCTTCAGTTATTTCAGGACATTTATTTACAATTTTTATTAAAGTATTTTTGTCAGCACGTTTTAAGGCTTCTTCTAATTTAGAAGTTTCTTGTTTTACTACCTGTCTATATCTGCGTACAAGATCTTTTTCATCAACTTTAGAAATAAGTAAGTCTCTGATTGCTTTTCTCTGAACATGTAATAACTTATCTGTCTTTTTTGCAGCCATATTTCCCCTCCTCCAGAAAAAACTATAATTAAAAAATATTTTATTTTCTCTAATAATTTTATCATTTTCGACACTATTTTTACAATTTTGGAATCAAATGCATCACCTTTTTCACCATTGCCATTCATCACTGGTGAAAAAGCATTCTCTACATACCATTCATACCCGCTCATCATCTCAGGCAGTCCTAGTCTTTTTTTCAATAAATTCGAGCAGATCATCATCGTGAATCCTCCAGCCTTCTTTTCTGTTTTCGGAACGTTCCGCTCTAATTTTTTCTTCGCAAATCCAACGAGTAACCATTTGAATCGAATCTGTAATGTAGTATAGTTGGAGGATTTTTAGTGCTTGATGAACATGATATACTTCCACTTCTCCCCCATCCCAAATTATTTAAAAGGAAAATATGTGAGTAATGTTTATACCTATGACATTCCCTAAGTAATTTGATGAAAATAAAAAACGTCTCGCTTGAGAAGCCAGACGTTCCATTTAATTAGCTACATCAAAAAAATTCTATTATATAAATTGAAATAAAGGTTTTCTCCCGTTCCACGGCGAATAAATACAAAGAGAAAATAGGGGAACGGAGAGAAAACTATGATGCCAAATCACAAAGACGAGATCGAAAAGTTGTCCACTGCCATGAAAGAAGCAAAAAGTAAACGAGCATATGAACGCTACCAAGCGATTTATCTTCATTTGCAGGGATATACCAAAGGAGAAATCGCAACGATTATTGGTCGATCCAAGAAAACTATTTATAACTATATTCATGCCTACGCCCAGCGCGGTCTTGATGGACTGGAGATGAAATACTCACCTGGCGCCCCACGTCGATTGACCCCTGAGCAGGAAAAAGAGCTGGCTTTGATCATTGAACATCAGCTCCCCGTAGATGTGGGATTCGAAGCAAAATATAATTGGACGCTTGCGATAATCGCTGAACTCATTCAACAAAAGTGGGGGCCAACATACACGCTTCGCGGAACAAGTGACATTCTGCATCGGTTAGGGCTAAGCTATACGAAACCGACCTATACACTAGCCAATGCCGATGAAGAGAAACAAAAAGAATTCGTCGAAATCACCTTCCCTGAAGTAAAAAAAAACTGGTAGATGGGAACATCGCCCATGTCCTCTTTCAAGATGAGTCGATGATTCGTGATTACCAAGCGATTCAAAAAACATGGTTTGTCAAAGGAAAACAACGAATCATTCCGACGTTTGGAAAACATCAAGGGCTGAAGCTGATTGGCACGTTGAACTACGAAACAGGGGAAGTGTTTTGCATCGAAGAAGAACGCTATGACGCGGAAACATTTCTTCGATTTCTTCAACTTGTGTTAGAACGCTATCCCACAGGCAAAATAGTGATGATTTTAGATAACGCTCGAATTCACCATGCCAAACTCATTCAGCCATTTTTAAAAGAACACGAAGATCGGTTAGAGCTCGTCTTTTTGCCACCATACAGTCCGCAATTGAACTTGATTGAAGGGCTATGGAAATGGCTGAAATCAGACGTGATTTACAACGTGTTCTATTCGAGTGTGCAAGAAATTAGAAAGAATGTCCAAGCCTTTATTCAGCGAATCAACCAGAAACCAGAACAAACGATCGATCGTTTGTGTGTTCAGTTGTAAATCTTTAATTCAACTTATATACTAAATCGGCGAAAAAGTGAAAAACAAGCGAGGGCGATGGTGGGAGTAGCCCTCGCTTGCCATTTTATGGCTTAATGACTAAATGCGGTTTTTTCTTCAAGCTATGGCGTCCGTCGATAAAACGAACCGTTCCCGATTTCGCACGCATAACGACCGAATGTGTCTCCCCGTAAGAGCCTTTAAATTGCACGCCGCGCAATAATTCGCCATCGGTCACTCCTGTAGCTGCAAAAATGGCATCGTCACCTTTTACTAAATCCTCCATACGCAACACTTTGTTGACGTCAAGCCCCATTTTTTTGCAGCGTTCAAGTTCCGCATCGTTTTGTGGAAGGAGCTTTCCTTGAATTTCTCCGCCTAAACATTTGAGCGCCACTGCCGCCAACACGCCCTCTGGCGCCCCGCCAGAACCAAATAAAATATCGACGCCTGTATGGTCAAATGCGGTATTAATCGCTGCGGCGACGTCGCCGTCGTTAATGAGCTTAATGCGTGCGCCTGCTTCGCGCAACTCAGCGATAATTCGTTCATGGCGCGGACGGTTTAGCACAATCGCCACCACATCTTCGACATCTTTATTTTTCGCTTTCGCAACCGCTTTCAAATTGTCGATAATCGGTGCGTTAATGTCGATCATGCCGACCGCTTCCGGCCCAACGGCGATTTTGTCCATATACATATCCGGGGCATGAAGCAAATTCCCGTGATCCGCTACCGCCACTACCGCTAGGGCGTTCCAACCTCCTGACGCGACGATGTTCGTCCCTTCTAACGGATCGACGGCTACATCGACACGTGGACCGTAGCCGTTTCCAAGCTTTTCACCGATATATAACATCGGCGCCTCATCCATTTCCCCTTCACCGATGACGACCGTTCCTTTCATCGGAATCGTATCGAACACATCTCGCATCGCAGACGTCGCTGCTCCATCTGCCTCATCTTTTCTGCCGCGTCCCATCCAGCGCGCCGCGGCTAGCGCGGCTGCTTCGGTGACGCGAACGAGCTCCATCGATAAACTTCTTTCCATCGTAACTTCTCCCTCTCCCCTTCGTTGCTTACGAATTTTGCATTTGTTCAATTTCTTGATCGGTCATTTTTTCGCGCCAAATGGTTGCCCCTAAACCAGCTAATTTTTCGACAAGGTTGCTATACCCGCGGTCAATATGCTCAAGGCCGGTAATTTCCGTTACCCCTTCCGCCATCAGCCCTGCGATAACAAGCGATGCGCCTGCTCGTAAATCGCTCGCTTTTACTTTTGCACCTTGCAGCTGAACAGGTCCAGTCACAATTGCCGAACGACCTTCGACTTTAATATTCGCATTCATGCGGCGCAATTCATCAATATGCTTAAACCTTGCGCTATAAATCGTATCTGTCACCACGCTCGTCCCAGTTGCTTTCGTTAACAACGTCGTAAACGGCTGCTGGAGATCGGTCGGAAACCCTGGGTAGACGAGCGTCTTGACGTCGACCGCCTTCATCGAGGGGACGCCTCTCACAAGTAGTTGGTCATCGTTCGTTTCCACATGCACGCCCATCTCGCGCAGCTTCGCCGTCAATGACTCAACGTGCTGCGGAATGACGTTGTCGACAATGACTTCGTTTCCCATCGCCGCCGCAGCAATCATAAATGTTCCCGCTTCAATTCGGTCGGGAATAATCGAGTGGCGGCAGCCGGAAAGTTTGTCCACTCCGTCAATCCGAATCACATCCGTTCCTGCTCCCTTAATTTTGGCGCCCATGTTCGATAACAATGTCGCGACATCAATAATTTCCGGCTCTTTCGCCGCATTTTCGATAATCGTGCGCCCTTTGGCGCGGACGGCCGCCAACATAATGTTAATCGTTGCCCCGACGCTGACCACGTCCAAATAAATGCGCGCACCGCGCAGTTCATCGGCGCGTAAATAAATCGCTCCTTGTTCGTTTGT
>NZ_JAILZV010000020.1 GCF_023512315.1 Anoxybacillus sp. | reverse complement strand
CTGTTCTACACAACAGAAGAGGCAAAAGAAGGCCGCGATGCATTTAAAGAAAAACGCAAACCGGACTTCAAACAATTCCCACGTTTTCCGTAAACAAATCGAGCAGCTTGATGATTATCAAGCTGTTTCTTTGTATTTGGAGGGATGAAAATGGATAAAACGCCCAATTGGCTGATGCAACGCGCCTTTTTAACACCAGCACGCATCGCCGTTTCCGATGGAGTGGTTCAAAAAACGTTTGCCGAACTTCATGAGGAAGTGGTAAAAAAAGCGGGAAAATTGGCCTCTCTCGGCGTCCGAAAAGGCGAGATTGTTGCCTTGCTGATGCGCAATCGCATCGAAATGGTCGAATGGATTCATGCGCTTCACTATATTGGGGCAGTTGTGCTGCTGCAAAATATCCGTTTGACGGTTCATGAATTACATTGGCAGCTTCAAGATAGCAAAGCGAAATGGTGGATGATCGATGATGAGTGGGCGGAGCATAAGGCAGATTTCGTTTCAACGGTGACAGTAAGCGAATTGTCGGCGTTCCCACCAAAAGAAACGGTGTTGCAGCAAACGTATTCGTTTGATGACGTAGCGACCATTATGTATACGTCTGGAACGACAGGGAAGCCGAAAGGGGTATTGCAAACATACGGCAACCATTGGTGGAGCGCTATTGGTTCTGTACTCAATTTAGGGCTTAGAGAAGATGACTGTTGGCTAGCGGCGGTGCCGTTTTTTCACGTTAGCGGGCTATCGATTTTAATGCGAAGCGTCATTTATGGAATGAGCGTTTATTTGTTAAACACGTTTCATGCGAAACAAGCGAACGATATCATTATGAATGGACACGTCACAATCATGTCTGTTGTCAGTGCGATGTTGCAACAAATGGTCGATGAGTTAGGCGACCGAGTATATCCGAACACGTTTCGCTGTATGCTGCTTGGGGGCGGACCTGCTCCAAAACCGCTCCTAGAGGCGTGCCGGGCGAAACATATTCCGGTGTACCAAACATACGGAATGACCGAAACGGCTTCGCAAATGGTGACGTTGGCGCCCGAATATAGCTTATCGAAGCTTGGCTCTGCTGGGAAACCGTTGTTTCCTGCAGAGCTTCGAATTGAACTGGAAGGAAGAGAGGCACGGGCGTATGAAGTGGGCGAAATTGTTGTCAAAGGTCCGAACGTCACGAAAGGGTATTTGCATCGGCCAGAAGCGACAAAACAAGCGATTCGTGACGGATGGTTGTATACAGGGGACGTTGGTTATGTGGACGATGAAGGATTTTTGTACGTGCTAGACCGCCGCTCTGATTTAATTATTTCTGGCGGGGAAAATATTTATCCTGCAGAAATTGAGGCAGTGCTGCTTGCCCACGAAGCAGTGGAAGAGGCAGGAGTGACGGGCATTGAAGATAGCCGTTGGGGACAAGTGCCGTGCGCGTTTGTCAAAATAAAAGAAGGGAGTCATGTGACAGAAGAGCAGCTGCTTGCTTTTTGCAAGCAACAGCTTGCTACCTATAAGCTGCCAAAACGAATTTATATCGTCGACCAACTCCCGCGAACTGCTTCACAAAAATTAGTGCGCCGTGAACTTGTTCGCCTTTTACCAAAAATATAGGGTGTCTAAGTCGATTGTCGACGGACACCCTTTTTATCGCTAAATTTTCTACTCCATTAACTCTAATTCTAACGCTCGACTAGCCACGAATTGCTCAATGTCTTTTGGCAGTCCGTCAAGCGTTCCAAATTCGTATTGCCATAAATTTGTAAAGGAATCGACATACGCAGGAAATGTTTGTTGATTGGCTCGTTTCATTTCTTGCTGGAAAGAACGAATCAAGCTTTCTTTTTTATTCATTAGAGTGCCTCTCTTTCCATGGTGATATATGTAGAAAGATGTCCAAAAAGGACATCTTTTTTAAAAGGTAAGAAAGGATAAAATTTGACGATTAGGTGGAGCGCTATCTAGCTCCAAGCGCCATCGGTGTGGAGCGCTCTGCCCCTTCTTTCGGCGGCACATTGATTGTCTTCATTGAGCTTACCCACGCAGAACCAAGCCATGCTTGGTTCGAGAGCCTCCTCGGTGGGGCTTGTGCGATCTTCACCGATAGGCGGGCGCTTTGCGCTTTTCTTCATCCATTACATTTGCTGATTAGGGGTAAACGTTTTACAGTCGGTTTCTGTTGCGCTCGAAGCCATTGTGCCAGCGTTGCTGACGACGTAAATTGCTTCTGCGCTGCAGCGGTTACCGCTTGCCCAGTAACTACAGTTTTTTACTTCGCAAAGCACATCTTTTGCCATGTCGTTTCCCTCCATTTTCATAAAAGTGACTACACAGTTAGTTTGTTCACTGCGAAAAAAGTTATAACGGAAAAAAGCAGAAATTTAGATGAGAAGATTTATCATTAAATATTGACATAGAGAATCATTCTCAATTAGAATGAAGATAAAGATAAGCTAATCATGGAGGGAAAGGATATGTCATCGTTATTAGTTGTAGGTGCAGACCATTTAGGCAATATTACCGATAAATTAATGAGTTCTGGATTTAAGGAAATTATTCATCTTGACGGTCGAAAAGTGAATATGGTGAAGCGCGGCATTCCCGAACATATCGACCTTGTGCTCGTTATGACCGATTATGTAAACCATAATTTGGCGAAAGTGATTAAGCAAAAAGCGAAAAGCCAAGAAAAGCCAATTTATTTTGTGAAACGTTCGTGGAGTTCGATTCACCCGGTATTGCAAAAAATGGGGACGAAACAAGCAAACTAATCGATGGAGGGATACATACAATGAATGCCATCAGCTTGTCTATGAGCCAAAACTGGAAGCAAGCGGTGGAAGAGATAGTAAAGCAAATTATTTTTCATTACTATCAAACCTCCCCGTCTTCAAGGTCTGCTTCACTCATTTTGCGGCTAACTGACCATTATTGGAAAAAAATTGATGAACATTTATTTGATTCTCCAGTGCATTATTATACGGTATTAGTAAAAACGATTGACCACCTTCTCCAATTTTTACAACCCGCTATTGACTGCTTTTTGCTGTTTGAGCGAGTAGAGTACGGGACAAAGCGGATGAAAAAATGCGTAGAAATTGATATGGCTTATAACGACAAGGGAAAATGTGCGATTCGCAAATTTTTGTTGGAAACAGATGAAACGTTTTGTTCCCGTTACCTTTCTTGCATCGTTGCAGCATGTGATGATTTAGGAATTATTCCGAGCAAAGTTGAGTTTTGTTCGCTGCTGACCGGGGAACGGAAAGAAGTCTATGTAGATTTTTCGCATCGTTTCCATTAAAATAAATGATAATGAAAATCAATGTTTGTTTTTTAGGGGGATTGCCATTATGAAGAAAAAAGAATTAAAAGGCGTAGCAGCAGCGTTTGCTTCTTCGCTTCTGCTTGCTTCTGCCTGTACACCAATGCAAGAAACGAATGAGAAAAAAGAAAAGACAACCATTGCCGTGCCGGTGACTGATTATACGTTTGATACGGCCGGCAATATGTTTGCTTATTCCGAATTTGAGCTGTCAGGAGAACCGTTAGCGGAAGGGCTTGGGCTTAATTTGGACGTATTAGATGCGAGGAAAATGAACAAACCGACGAAGTTCGATTATACAGCTGGCATTGAGTCCTATGAGTATTCGGAAGAAGCGATGTATGAAGTGACGGAAAAATCAGGGTTAGGGTTGCATTTAATTCATGGACCGGTGACGGCGAAATGGGCGGAAAAAGAAAAGAAAGCCGCGGATGAAGCATTGGCCAATCGTTTTTATGCGCTTGCTGATAGTGTTGAGTATCCACATGAAGAAATTTTCCGCAATATGTTTCCAACGTTCATTGAATATGCTGGCGGAGATCCGCATTATGCACAAAAAGTCGATACGAGCGTATATGCCGAAAACGATGACGACACGTATGTCCCAGTATATCAAGTCGATTTTCAGTCATTGCGTTGGAATCGCGATAACATGCAAAAACTGCTGACACCGTCAGCGTACGGAGCCGTTTTTTTAAAACAAGCGCTTTGGGCTGGTGATTTCTTAGGAGGGTTCCATACGGTAGATAAAGATGAAGAACTAGAGGCGAAAACGTCACACGATGACCACGATAAAAACATTGCGCTCGGTGTCAGTTCGGCAGACGGGATGCAAGGCATGATTTTAACAGAAGAAATATGGAATAAATTGAACTTTGTGCGTGATTATTTGTTTTATGATGAAAAGACAAAAGGATTAACGAGAGCGATAGGAAGTAAATACGATCCAAGTAAAGGACTTGTATATTTACCGCATGCCATTGAAGTAATCGAAGATGGAAATAAATTGGCACCAACGGCAAAGCAGCTAGTAGTGAAAGATGCAAGAAGTGTATTGCAAGATCAATGGTTGATGCTTTGGCCAGCTTCTGAATTTTACGGGATGACCGACCAACGTCCAGACAATCTAAATCAAAACCAAGCGTTCTTAGCTGTATTTGATGGCGAACCATTCCCAAGTGCCCCAAAAGAAAACATCGATGCAAATCCGGCAAACGATGTCGTTGCTACCGACCCATATTCTGTCAACCGCGACGTCTTGCTTCAAGTGTTTAAAAACATCGATGCGATGCATTTTAATCGAGAAGTAGGGGCTTTTGTGGAAGAGTATAAGGATGGGCAAGGGAAACGTGTCGATACGTTCCAAGCAGGATATACGATGGAAGCACTCCGCATTTTTGAACGGGCGATTGACGGTCTTCCTGTCGGCTATGCAAGCGGGGAACAAGCAAAAGGGCTCGGCACTCCAGAAGGAAAACGGGCGTTACAACTTTTGACAGCACAAGCCGACTTTATCCTTACGAAATTGTTGCGAAAAGACGGCCTTGTTGCCAACGGGTTCATCATTGGGGAAGGACAAGAACAAACAGCTCCAACGTTGCTTGCACAACTCGGGGCGATTCGCGGATTGACCGCAGCATTTTTAGCGACGAAAGAAGCAAAATATCGCGAAGCGGCTCGCCATATTTATGAAGCGATGGATAAACATTTTTGGGATCGCACGTTACGTGTGTATAAAACAGGGAAAAATGAGATGAAGTATACACCGTTTGTCGCTGGTGCATTGTCCGGGGTGTTCCGCGTAGCGCTAAATAACTTAAATAACACTGACTCCGATC
This sequence comes from Anoxybacillus sp., assembly GCF_023512315.1. Classification (GTDB taxonomy): domain Bacteria; phylum Bacillota; class Bacilli; order Bacillales; family Anoxybacillaceae; genus Anoxybacteroides. Next base: position 25,797 of record NZ_JAILZV010000020.1, on the reverse strand, counting down.
AACCAATAAAAGCGTTAGAGAGAGAAACGATTATTTCTCGTTATGTCGACTTTTATGACCGTATTATTGATGGGCCGAGCGTCCATGAAGGGATGCAGGCGAGCGAATTTTGGGATACTGGCGATGTATATATAAAAGGGAATGACTCTGGCAATACAGACGGAGACCATGTGCCGCAAATTCAAGCAGGGCACGGCAAATATGGAATTGCACCTGTTTTGTTATCCGTAGAAGTGAGAAAAAAATAAGCGGAACCCATTGAGGGGTGCCGCTTTTTTTTATAAAATGATAATGGTTTTCATTTTCTTAGTTAAAAACGGGGGAATACAGATGAAAAAGTGGATTGGCTTGTTTTTGTTGTTCGTGCTCATCGGATGTCAAGCGAATCCGGTGTTTGAAACGGAAAAGCGAATCATTCGTCGTGAGGCGGTTCATAGTGATAATATCGCCATCAATCGAAAAGGGGATACGCTATATACAGCCAACATCGACGTAAATACCGTCACTATCATCGATGTGAAAACGAGAAAGAAAAAAGGAGAGATTCCTGTCGGAAAAGAGCCGCGGCAGTTAACGTTAAGCCCAGATGAACAATTTTTGTACGTGTCGTGTATGCATGATGATCGCGTCGATATTATTTCGTTAAAAGAGGAAAAAGTAGTCGATCATATAAAAACGGGCATTGAGCCGTTTGGCTTAGTCACTAGTCAAGACGGAAAAACGCTATATGTGGCGAATTACCGTTCTGGTACGGTATCGGTCGTTGACTTAGAGAGCAAAAAGGTGAAAAAAGAAATACGTGTAGGCGATCGGCCGCGTACAGTTGCCATTGCAGCAGATGGGAAAAAGCTATATGTTCCACATTATTTAGACGCGAAAATTAGTGTCATTGATACGAAGCGGAACCGTGTGATCAAAGAGATTTCCCTTGCCCCGTCTCCTAATCAAGTGGACCGGAAAAAAAGCCAAGGCATCCCGAATACGCTTGAACAGTTTGTGATTGCGCCGGACGGGAAAAAAGCGTACGTTCCACATTTGTTAACGAACATTGATACGCCTATTCAGTTCGAAGAAACGGTGTTTCCAGCTATTTCGGTCATTGATTTAGAAAAAGACGAGGAACTGCTTGGGGAGCGGAAAGAACTGTTTGCGGCGATGAATGTGAAAGATGTGAAAAACGAAACAATCATTGTGTCCAATCCGTACGACGTTGCATTTCAGCCAGACGGCAGCAAAATGTATGCTGTGATGTCTGGCAGTGAAGATTTGGTTGTGTTCGATTTAGCGCGTGGCGGCAATGCGACGCAAATTTTGCGGCGCATCGAAGGAAACAATCCGCGTGGCATTGTAATTTCACCGGATGGAAAAACGTTGTTCGTTCATAATGCAATGAGTCATGATTTAGCTGTGATTAAAGCAGGGGAAAAAAGTCCATATGCAAAAGCTAAGGAAGTAAAAGGAACGATTCCGCTTATTGCCAACGATTCGCTATCGCCGCTTGTTCGGGAAGGAAAAACAATTTTTTACAGCGCCAATAGCGATGAATTTGCGGCTGCCATTACAGGCAATAACTGGATGAGTTGCGCTTCTTGCCATAGCGATGGGGAGATTAATGGACTGACATTGCTTACCCCAAAAGGGCCGCGCAACGTTCCGAGCAATGTACTGACGACGAAAACAGGCTTGTTTATGTGGGACGGTTCACGCGATGAGTTTAGCGACTATATTCATACGGTGCAAAATGAAATGGGCGGTATGACAACGATCGATCCAGGAAAACCGCTGCCAAAAGATGTCCAGCATATGTATGATGCGCTGTTTGCGTATTTAGATGCGCCCGATTCTTTCCCTGTCCCGAAAAGCCCGTATCGGAATAAAGATGGTAGTTTAACAGCAAAAGCGAAAGAAGGGGAAGAGCTATTTAATGGAAAAGGCAATTGTTTAAGTTGCCATGGAGGGGAATATTTTACCGACAGCGTGCAAGCGGTGGACGAACACGGAAAACTGACGACTGCGAATACGTCGTATTTGCACGATATCGGAACGACTAATCCAAACGATAAAGCCTCTAAAGGGGATGCGCGAGCGCATTTTACAAATCCGCGCACAACGAAGCAATGGGATACGCCAACATTACGTGGGGTATGGGCGACAGCACCATATTTACATGACGGAAGCGCAAAAACGATTGAAGAAGCGATTGAACGCCACAAAACAAAAGAAATTCCATCCCTTACGCAAGGCGAAATTGCGGCGATTGCTGAATACGTTCGGTCGTTAGAGTGAAAGGAGCTGACCCAAAAGGTCGCCTTTCTCCAAGGAAGATACAATAAATAGTTTCACAAAAATGTTTCATACGTATATATGGTTATAACAAAGGGTGCCCCGTTACTTTTGGGACACCCTCTTTTACTTATTGCAATGCTTTTTTCAGCACTTCTATATTTTCTTTCATAATAGTAAAATAGTCTTTCCTTTTTTGGATATCGTCTTCTGTCAGAGTTTCTAAGTTATGGAGACGAAGTGGCTCGGCTCCGATTTCGTTTTTTACAATATCTGCGACTTTTGGTGTAACGTTTTGTTCGAAAATGACATAGCGAATATGATGGTTTTTAGCTGTATCAATGATTTTTGCTAATTGTTTTTGTGACGGTTCATTGCTTGGAGAAAGTCCGGCAATGCTTATTTCATGGATGCCGTATCGTTTTTCCCAATAGCCGTAAGCAGCGTGTGCAACGAGAATTTCTTTTTTCGGTGCGTTGTTTATGACTGTTTTAAACTGCTGATCGAGTTGTTGTAGCTGCTGTTTTAAGGAAGCAAAATTTTTTTCAAACGTGTCTTTCGCTTCTGGTTTCAGTTTAATGAGTGCATCTTTAATGTTTTCGGCAATCTGAATCGAAAGAACAGGGTCAAGCCAGACGTGCGGGTCTTTGTCGCCATGGTGGTCTTCGCTTTCTAAGTGCTCATCGGTTGTGTCTAATAATGAAATGCCTTTTGCCCCTTCAATAAACGTTACACGTTCGTTTTTTAGCGTTTGTTTCGTTTGTTCGACAAACCCTTCCATGCCGGCACCAACATAAATAAACGCATCGGCCTTCGCTAGCTCTTTCATCGTTTGTGTGGTCGGCTCAAACGTATGTGCTTCCACCCCAGGAGGGTAAATACTTTCTGCTGTGACGTATGGACCGCCAATTTTTTTCGCAAAATCAGCGAGTGGATAGACGGTTGTGTAAATTGTTAAACCAGCCTTTTGTTTCGTAGTTTCTTGTTTATTGCAGCCAACCAATGCAAGCATGGTGGCGAACAAGACGAATAAAAGCCATCTTTTTTTCACAGTTGTTCCCCTTTCTATGTAGTATCGTCGAAATTCAGAAAAATAAATCGAAATCATTACGATTTAACAATATTAATCATACAGGAAAAAAGGGAAAAATACAACTATTCCTAAAGGGAAATAGCGATGTATATTTTCTAAAAAAATGGATGGGCATGCGTACGGCGTGCCCATCTACTTATTTCTCTATTTTGTCTGGAACGGGGTCGAAGCCGCCAGGATGAAACGGATGGCATTTGACAATGCGTTTTATCGTTAGCCATCCGCCTTTAATCGCACCGAACCGCCGAATCGCCTCTAACCCATAATGTGAACATGTCGGATAAAATCGGCATGTCGGTGGCTTTAGCGGGGAAATAACAAGTTGGTAAAACCGAATGAGCGCCAGCAATAGTTGTTTCACATACATCACACCTATCAAGCGAAAGATATTAACTATACTGTACCATAAGGCGAACAAGTTCTCACGTGGGTTGCCTTATGGCAACAAAACAGATGAAAAAAATCGGATAGCCGTGTATGATAGTAATGAAAAAACAAATAGGGGTGATATAATGCCTTCAGTAGAAAGCTTTGAACTCGATCATTGCGCTGTCAAAGCGCCATATGTGAGACATTGTGGCGTCCATCAAGTCGGTAGTGATGGCGTGGTGAATAAATTCGATATTCGTTTTTGCCAACCGAACAAAGAAGCGATGGATCCAGCAGCGATTCATACGCTAGAACATTTATTGGCGTTTACTATCCGTAAACATGCAGAGAAATATGCCCATTTTGATATTATCGATATTTCGCCGATGGGGTGCCAAACAGGGTATTATTTAGTTGTGAGCGGCTCACCAACGGTCGAAGAAATTATTGATTTGTTAGAAGAAACGATGAAAGACGCCTTACATGCGACCGAAATTCCAGCGGCGACTGAGCAGCAATGCGGGCAGGCGAAACTGCATGATTTAGAAGGTGCTAAAAAACTAATGCGTTTTTGGCTTGCGCAAGACAAAGAAGAACTGAAGAAAGTATTTGGATAAACAAGAAAAGCGGAGGCGACTGGTTAGCTCTCGAAGCCAAACGTTCTTCCGACGAGAAGCGCTTTTTGCTTCGACGGAGGAAGGTTGTTTGGCACTAGAGAGCTAGGAGCCGCAGCTAGCCAAGAAAAGCGGAGGCGACTGTGCTGACAGTCGCCTCATTCTTTTTTGTTTTGTTCATTCTTTGCTAAATGCGGGTTATTGTCGACTGGGTCGATCGTATGCTTGTATTGATATGCTTTGGATGTCGTCGCAACAGCGAGCACAAGCACAACGGCAATAATGACAAGCGAAATCACCAAAATCGTAAACATAACTCCCCAACTTTCTTTTTTATTTCATTGTAGCATATCTTTAAAAAGACAGCATGTTTTGTCACCTTTAGGGAAATGTCCATACCCCTTTTTTCCTATTTGCATAAAATGATGGCAAGGAAAACGGGAGGAGGGGAAATGTGAACAAATATACATTTTTTCTTGGGGCTTCGTTGATCGGTTCGCTCCTTTCCACGATGTTCGGGAGCATGGATTTATTAGTGATTATTTTAGTTTGCTTCGTTGTTACGGATTATATCACAGGGATTATTGCAAGTGCTTTCGAAGGAAAGTTGTCGAGTGAAGCAGGTTTTCGTGGCATTGTCCGCAAACTGCTCATTTTTGTTTTAGTCGGTGTATCCCATCTGCTTGATCTTGCTATTGGCTGGGAAAACCATTTTATTCGCGATGCAACAATCTTTTTTTATATGATGAATGAGGCGATCTCCATTGTGGAAAACGTCGGGAGGGCTGGACTCCCTGTTCCGGATTTTTTGAAAAAGGCGATTGAATTGCTGAAAGATCAGTCGAAATAAGCATAATTTTTTCACGTTTATCCACACTACAACTAAACGAAAAGGAGGGATAGTGTGGCGGAGAAAAAGAAAACATATTACGTTTCGATGGCCCATGGTGAAATTTCGCAAGTAAAAACAGCGTCGCCATGGGATTTTCAAATTGAAGCGACCGATGAAGAAATTATTCAGCTGCGAGAGTACTTTGATCAAAATTATTCGACCGATATCCAAAACTTTTTTCGCGCGCACGTGCCGTATATTCAATACCATTACGACCGTGAAAATGATGCATACGATGAAACATTGAAAAAAATTTATCAACTGATTTATAAGCTGGGCAACGAGGAAGCAAAACAGCATATTCGCTCGATGGGGGTGATAAGCGAAGAATGAGCCGCCACATCCGGTGGCTTTTGTTTCGTCGTCTTGAGCGAGGAGCCCACCACTTCAATGATCAAAGGGAGTAATTGGAGAGGAATCGCTATTTTTCTTGACAGAAGACCGTAGTTCGTTATAATAAAAATAAGTTGAACCGAGAGACTGAAGGCTAAATCATAACGACGCATAGCTTTAGCGTTCTTGGGGCGGAAACGCGGCAAGAACGAAAGGGCTTTGTTCACCGTTTCATGATTTAAGCTAAAGATAGATCGGTATGTTTCACTTCGGAAGAATGGTGAGGCATGCCGTTTTTGTTTCAAAGGGGGATTGTAAGTGAAATCTAAAGGAGAGATGGAAGATCAAATTAGCCGAGCGTTGACACAATGGGAGAAGGAGTATTTAGGCAGAGGACCGATATCGGTGAAAACCGATATTGTGCGCAATATGATTATTGTTCAATTGCGAGGAATTTTAACGCCAGCAGAACAAAAATTAGCGGAAACAAAGGAAGGCATGCTGTCCATTAAACGAGTCCGATCGGAATTGATTGAATCAGGCAGCGAACAGCTAAAAGAGATGATTTGGAATATGACAGGAAAAAACGTGACTAGCATTCATACCGATATTAGTACGCATACTGGGGAACGAATCATCGTATTTTTACTATCGGAAAATTTAGAGGAAGAATTTCAAAAATGAACATTGGTCGATCTTTTAAAGGCCGAGTGTTGGTCGGTAAAAGATAAACCGGAAACGTTTTTCGATTGTTTCAGCAATCGAAGAGTGTTTCCGGTTTTTTTTTTAAAAGATAGGAAAGTATAAAATTTCGGTACAGAGAGATGTCTAGCTCCAAGCGCCATCGGCTCGAGTCGCTCCGTCCCACACTGCGGCGGCGACAGCCTCCTCGGTGGGACTCGTGCGCTCTTCGCCGATAGGCGGGCGCTTTGTGCTTTTCTTATGAAAAACTATATCGAAAAGGAGAGGATTTAAATGACGGATATTATTATTCGCAACCTTGCATCGCCTGCCATTTTATTTTTCTTGCTCGGACTAATCGCAGCGCTTGTGAAATCAGATTTAAAATTTCCAAAAGGATTAAGTGAAACGTTAAGCATCTATTTACTAATTGCGATTGGGTTAAAGGGCGGGATTGAATTATCACAACATTCGTTCACGGAGCTTGTTCGCCCATTAGTTGGGACATTATTTCTCGGCATCTTTATCCCTATTGTTACCTTTGTTATTTGCCGCCGTATCGGAATCGATCGGAAAAATGCGACGGCCATTGCCGCGACCTATGGGTCGGTGAGTATTGTGACGTTCGGTGCAGCCATTTCCTTTCTTGAGTTGACCCACACGTCTTACGAACCATATATGAACGCGTTCGTTGTATTGTTGGAAAGCCCAGCTATTATTGTGTCGTTACTTATTTTGCAACTTTTAGAAAAAGAAACGTATGCACTAAATCGAATGAATCATTATTTTTCTGCCTATGCAGCATACACTCCGGTTCTGAAGGAAAGCTTATTCGGAAAAAGCGTTCTTCTTATGCTAGGTAGTTTATTGATTGGATTACTTGGGGGGAAAAATGCTCTTTCGGTCGTAAAACCATTATTTATTGATTTGTATCCAAGTGTGCTCATTCTTTTCTTGCTCGGAATGGGACTAACAGCAGGAAGCCAGCTTGCAGCCATTCGAAAATATGGCGTAAAGTTAGTCATGTTAGGCATTGGGTTTCCGGTATTGTATGGTTTAGTCGGTGTGTTCGTCGGGACGTATGCCCATCTTTCTTTGGGCGGAACGGTTCTTATGGGAGTGTTAGCAGCGAGCGCTTCTTATATTGCAGCTCCTGCCGCAATGCGGGCGTCCGTTCCAGAAGCGAATCCATCGATTTATTTAGGGATGTCATTAGGACTGACGTTCCCGTTCAATCTAACTGTTGGCTTACCGTTATATTACCAGTTAGCGCAATGGCTACATTCATGAAGGCGCCTTTCACTGAAAGGCGTTTTCGTTTTCGATGAGAAGGAAAGTGCTATAATGAAATTAAGAATATTACAGTGATGGGATTGGTAAATGATGTTTGTTTTCGAGGATTATTATGGCAATCAAGTGCGATTGTCCTTTGCTGATCATCCATTTGCGAAAACACCAGATCATGTCTGGGTCGTGTGTCGTTTTCAGGAAAAGTGGCTGTTGACCGACCATCGGGAGCGTGGGTTTGAGTTTCCTGGTGGGAAGATAGAAGCAGGAGAAAGTCCAGAGCAGGCGGCTATTCGCGAGGTGTTGGAGGAAACAGGAGGAGTGGTGGATGAGCTTACGTATATCGGACAGTACAAAGTAGGGGAAGCGTTAGTGAAAAATATTTATTTTGCCAAAATAAAGGCACTAAAGGCGCGTCAAACCTATTTGGAAACGAACGGTCCTGTCGTATTGGCGGAACTTCCAGCGGACGTACGAGAAGATAACCGATTCAGTTTTATTATGAAAGACGAAGTGCTCGGCCGTACGCTTGCCGAAATAAAAAGACGTTCGTTATGTTCGAACGCCCTTAGCGGTTTTTCATAAGTTTTTTCTCGAGCCATGCAACCGCCTGGTACATCACGGTGGCTAAGCAAGCAATGATGAGTAGACTCAATAACACAAGGGTAAAATGGAACACTTGAAATCCGTAAATAATCATATAGCCAAGCCCTTGTTTTGACACAAGAAACTCGCCAACCATCACCCCGACCCACGAGAGTCCGACGTTGACTTTTAATGTCGAAATAATGGTCGGAAACGATGCCGGTAGTACAGCTTCTTTGAAGCATTGCCACTGGTTTGCGCCAAACGTTTTTAATACTTTCAAGTAATTAGGATCGACTGCGCGAAATGAGGTGTAGACGACAATCGTTGTAATGATGACGGAGATGAGTGTCCCCATGGCGATAATCGAAGAAAAATTCGGTCCTAATGCGACGATAAGAATTGGTCCGAGCGCTACTTTTGGCATCGCGTTTAAAACGACTAAATACGGGTCGGCGATTTTCGATAGGCGTGGAAACCACCAAAGAAGCGCGGCAAGGCACGTGCCAAGCAACGTACCGAGAAAAAATCCAAGTACCGTTTCAAACAATGTGACACTTGTATGAAGAAAAAGCGAGCCGTCTTTCACTTTTTGCACAAATAATACAGCGATGGCAGATGGAGAACTAAATAAGAGCGGATCGATCCATTGGTTTCGGCTCGCTGTTTCCCAAAGGGTGAAAAATGCGATGCAAATGAGAAGTTGATACGATCGGACAAGCCGTTTTTCTTTGCGAAGCGACGCGACGTATTGGGTATGAAGGACTTGAATATGATTATTTGATGGTTTCAAGGGAATCAAGCTCCTTCCAAAGAAATTGAAACAAGTCGGAAAATGCGGGATGTTGCCGCGCATGAAATGGTGACAGCTGGCGCAATTCGCTCGGAACGAGAAACGTGCGAACGAGCCGCCCAGGTTTTGCTGAGAATAAGAAAATACGGTCGCTCATCGCGATTGCTTCGCCGATATCGTGTGTGACGAGCAAGGCGGTTTTGCCAAAGTCTTTTAACGTTTGCCAAACAAGCTCCTCTAATTTTAATTTTGTTTGATAATCTAATGCAGAAAACGGCTCATCAAGGAGCAAGATTTTCGGATTTGTTGCCATTGTTCGCACTAACGCTGCCCGTTGGCGCATCCCGCCTGATAATTGGTTCGGATAATATGTTTCTGTTCCTTTTAGGCCGATTCGGTTCAATAAATCGAGCGCTTGTCGCCGCGTTTCTTGTGTGTCGATGCCCATAATAGTTAGTCCGAGCAAAATGTTTTCTTCAATCGTTTTCCACGGGAATAAATAATCTTGTTGCAGCATGTAGCCGACAGATGGATGCATCGATTGAATTTTTTCCCCCTCTAACGTAACCGTTCCTTCGGTTGGACGTAGGAGGGAAGCGATAATGGAAAGCAACGTCGTTTTTCCGCAGCCGCTTGGGCCGAGAAAGGAGACAAATTCTCCTTTCTCAATGGAAAGCGATACGTTGTCTAATGCGGGGATTGCTGTTTTTTCCGTAAAGTACGTATGGCTGACGCGATGGACGACTAAGAAGCTCATCATGTTCACCTGCCACGATTATTTTTCCATAGCTTTTTTTGCAAATGAAGTGTTCACTAGTGTGTCATGATTGACGTGCTTTGGCAGTTCACCGGCTTCTTGCATAATGGTTTGCAAGTTCTCCCATTCTTTTTCATCTAAAATTGGGTTTGTTGCATAAGAACTTTGTTGCTTGTAGCGGTCAACGACCGTTTCGATTAGTTTGACGTCCGTGTCTTTAAAATACGGATGAATGACTTTGGCGATTTCTGCTGCGCTATGTGCATCGACCCATTGCTGCGCTTTGTAGAGGGCACGGGTGAATTTTTCGATTGTCTCTTGATTGTTTTTCATAAAGCTTTGTTTTGCCATAAATGTTGTATATGGGACGTGACCGGACTCTGTTCCGAACGAAGCAACGATATATCCTTTTCCTTGTTGTTCAAAAACGCTCGCGGTTGGCTCGAATAATTGAACGAAGTCGCCAGTACCGCTCGCAAAAGCATTGGCAAGATTGGCAAAATCGATGTTTTGAATGAGGTTTAAGTCTTTGTGCGGGTCAATTCCGTGTTTCTTTAAGACAAATTCACCAACCATTTGTGGCATGCCGCCTTTCCGTTGCCCGAGGAACGTGCTTCCTTTTAACATTTCCCACGAGAAGTGATCGATTTTTTTCCGCGACACGAGAAACGTTCCGTCCGTTTGGGTGAGTTGGGCAAAGTTAATGACCGGATCGCTCGTTCCTTGGCTATAGACGTAAATCGTTGTTTCTGAACCGACTAAGGCGATGTCAGCGCCTCCGGAAAGAAGGGTTGTCATCGTTTTATCTCCGCCCCATGTCGTCGTTAACTCGACGTTAAGCCCTTCTTCTTTAAAAAATCCTTTCGCGAGGGCAACGTATTGTGGCGCATAGAAAATGGAGCGCGTCACTTCCGCCACCCGAACAGTTTTCGCCGTTTCTTGTTTTGTGCAGGCAATCGGAATGGCTAAAAGCATGGCGAACAACGACATCATAGCGATACGTAGCCATTTTCTCATCAGATCCTACCTCCTCTTCATCCATTTACCTTATCGTATGCTCGGGGAAAAAATGTGTGAATGCCTAAGAATCACTTGTGGCAAGAGAAAAAAATGAAAAAGCATGGAAAAGGGTTCCCTTTCCCATGCTTTTTGGCTACTGATAAATAAGCATTCCTTGCTCGTTCAACGGATATGTTTGGACGACGTACCGCACGCCTTCTTTGGATAATGTAATAAGTTGGTTGTTTTGTACGTATAGCTTTTGAAGCTCTTGGTTCCATGGATAGCTTTTCACACGTTGAAAATTAGTATAATCGTAAACATCAATCGTTTTTCCTTTGTTTGTGTAAAACACATTTTTTGCCAGATAGAAAGCGATATGTTGATATGAATTATAAAGCGTTGTCACATACGTCATATCAAATTTTTGTCCGACAGCGGCTTGCCAAATGACGCCCGATCCATTAAAAAGAAACTGCCCATCTGGTGAAATCGTCATATTTGTATTTAAGTTGTAATCGCCATGATACGGCGAGTCGTAGTGTGAAACCATTTTTCCATCGTTGAATACGTATGTTTCTACATCTCGCGGGCTTAATCCAGTCGTAATGGCATACACTTTTCCACCGTTAGGATGCATCGCTAAAAACGATTGTTGGTAAATGCCGTATACGCGTGCGACTTCTAGTAGCGTCTGGCGGGCATACACTTTTAAGTACGTCCATTGACCAGACCCGCTGGAAATGTAGATGTATTGGCTATCTGCAACGATATCCCACGGATCGAGCGAAATATCAACAACTGCTTTTAATGAGAACGTTTCTGCATCAATAATAGCGAACGCGCCTTCTTGTTGATCCTCCCACCATGTGCCGCTATGCTGATTTTTTGGCAGTGTAACATATAGTTCGTTATTGGCAAAATACATCCGTTCAGGTGCTAACGGCAGCGCAACTTTTTTCGTCGTCTTTGTTTCTAAGTTAACTTCGACGACGTTTTTATTGCCATCAAGTGCATATAAAATCGGTTTCGTCGGGTGCAACACCGTTTCGACTGCTTGAAAATCAAGATATAGCTTGCTTGTACTGACCGGCATAGTTGGCGGTGGTGTCACCGTTGTTCCAGTCGTTGGCGTTGTACTACCAGTTTCAGATGATGGCGCGCTTTCATTTTGCGGAGCAGGCAATAACCGATAAGGAATGACCGTGAGAGATGAAGCTGTTTTTTCCTTATAAAACGAGATCCAATGTCCTGCATGGACGATATCCACCGCAAAGTTAATGTTGCCAACGTCAAATCCCGAAGACGTCACGCCGATGACATGGCCGAACTCATTAAACAATGCTCCTCCCGAACTTCCGTGTGTAATCGGTGCGGTAATTTGAATAAGCCGTACGTCGTTTCCTGCTTCATCCTCGACGACATGCAAATTACTAATAATTCCTGTTGATACAGTGTTCATCAATCCTTCTGGACTGCTAATTGTGACGATCGGGTCCCCTTTTTCAAGCAAGGAAGTATCCCCTATTTTAAGCATCGGTAACGACAAATCCGTTTGCGTCGCGAGAAGTGCTAAATCGGTTGTTTCATCGTATTGAACAACTCCGCGAATCGGAATTTCATTTCCGTTTTCGTCGTATGCTACAATTTTTGCTGCGCCCTGCACGACATGAAAGTTCGTTAAAATCGTACTTTTGCCGACAACAAAGCCACTTGCTTGAGCAATTAGTTCGTTTGTTTCATCAAAAACTTCTAAGAAAAGCACACTTTTTTCTTGGGCAATAATCTTTTTTAAGATTAACGTTGAAATTCCTTGTGACGTTCCTTGTGCTTTTAAAACATCTTCATAAGAATTGGAAAAGGCAGTGAACAAGGAACGATTTGTTTTCACGCTCATCAGATGTGCTTCAAATTTGTCGATTTGATTGAAAATAGTGGCTTCGCTTTTACTGTAACGAATCGCTTGGCGAAGTTTGTTGAACTCCGTTTTTAAAACGTATGCTGTTTTGGTTTGGTTGATCGCTTGCTCTGCTGGTGCGCGATATGTACGATGGAGCGCTGTCCGCGTCGGTGCCCCATATACTCGTTGATAGGCACTATCGAAATTTTTCAGTTCGGTTTGAACGGAAATAAACATTGATTCCGTTTGTTCGCTTGCAGGGTTTTGCTTAAAAGAAACGCTTAGTCGATTTGTTTTGTCTTTTAAGCTTGTTCCAATCCGAACGGCATTATTGTACGCGACTGCTCGACTATACATCGTATCAACGGCTTTTAAACGCGCCAATAGTTTCGCTCGCTTTGTACCTCTTGTTTTTGACGTTGCGGCTTTTGCTTGCTGAACCGCCTTAGTAGTGTTGTTTAATAATTGCGGCGGTACAGCAACAATTTTTTTTGCATACTCAAAATAAATGTACCGCTTTAATTGCTCACTATATTTTTCTGCTTGCTGGACTAATGCGTCTGCGTTCGTTCCTTTAGCTGTTGCCGGAGCTTGTCCGATAAAGAAGACGAACAACATAGCGGATAAGAAGAAAAGAAGTTTGTTTTTCATTGCTGCCCCCTATTCTAGTTGTTTTTCTACAAAACACATACTCTATTATAACATAAAGATGGGTAGGATAATTGTGGTAAATACAGGATGTTCGGGGGTGATTTGAGAAATCGCGCCAAATATGGTTCAATAAAAATACCAAAGGTATTACAAAGAGGTGAAGATGATGGGCATGCCGTTAGAGTTTCAAACGATGATTGTGACCAAAGGGAAAGAGCAGCGTGTGAAAGATAATTTATTTTTGCTCGAAAAAGAGGGATACCGTATTTATCCGATCGATATTCCGCTGGAGGTGAAGCGGACGCTACAAAGCGAAGCGAGCGGGCAAGCGGTCGTGAAAAAAATTGAATTGGCAAACAACCGGACGATTGTGACATATGAACTCATTTCGCTACATTCGATTAATTAAAAAACGGGACATCTTCCTTTGGAAGACATCCCGTTTTTTCTTATGCAATCGGTCCGCCGAGTTTTTCGATGTTCGGATCGATGTTTGTGAATTTTTTAAAGTTTTCGCGGAATTTCGCTGCGAGTTCTTTTGCTTTTTGTTCATACGCTTCTTGATCTGTCCACGTGCTTTTCGGTTGGAGCACCTCGTCTGGTACGCCTGGAACGTGCGCTGGAATTTCTAAACCGAAAATCGGGTCTTTGATTGTTTCGACGTTGTTTAGTTCCCCTTCAAGCGCTGCTTGCACCATCGCGCGTGTATATTGTAGCTTCATACGGCTGCCGACCCCGTATTCGCCGCCCGTCCAGCCGGTGTTCACTAAAAATACTTGCACATTGTGCTCATCAATTTTTCTTCCAAGCATTTCTGCATAGCGTGTGGCTGGCAATGGCAAGAACGGTGCACCGAAACATGTTGAGAACGTCGCTTGCGGCGAAGTAATGCCGCGTTCTGTGCCAGCTAATTTGCTCGTATAACCGCTTAAGAAATGATACATAGCTTGTTCTTTTGTTAATTTGCTGATTGGCGGCAATACCCCAAATGCGTCAGCCGTTAAGAAAATAATGGTCGTTGGATGACCAGCGATGCTTGGAACAACGATGTTATCGATTGCTTCAATTGGATAAGCCGCTCGCGTGTTTTCGGTGAGCGAGCCATCGTCATAGTTCGGAATGCGCGTATGCTCATCGACAACGACGTTTTCTAGCACAGCTCCGAACCGAATCGCGTCGAAAATTTGCGGCTCTTTTTCCCGCGATAAGTTAATGCATTTTGCATAGCAGCCGCCTTCAATATTAAACACGCCGCTATTTGACCAGCCGTGTTCGTCATCACCGATTAAACGTCGTTTTGGATCGGCAGAAAGCGTCGTCTTTCCTGTACCAGAAAGCCCAAAGAAGAGCGCCACATCCCCTTCTTGCCCAACGTTAGCGGAGCAGTGCATCGACAACACATCTTGTTCTGGGAGCAAATAGTTCATGACCGAGAAAATCGATTTTTTAATTTCGCCGGCATATTCTGTCCCACCGATTAAGACAACGCGGCGTTCAAACGAAATAATGATGAACGTTTCCGATTTTGTCCCATCTACCGCAGGGTCTGCTTTAAACGTCGGTGCAGAAATGACCGTAAATTGCGCTTGATGTTCTGCCAATTCTTCTTCTGTCGGACGAATAAACAATTGGTGGGCAAACAAGTTATGCCATGCAAATTCGTTAATGACTTGGATTGGCAAACGAGATTTCGGATCCGCCCCAGCAAACCCTTTGAAAACGAAAATTTCGTCCTTTGCCATCAAATAATCTACAACTTTATTGTATAATTTTTCGAATGTTTCCTCGGCGATTGGTTGGTTGACCGTCCCCCAGTCAATTTTGTCTTTTGTAGAAGCTTCTTCGACAATGTACTTATCTTTTGGCGAACGTCCTGTATATTTTCCGGTTGTTGTTGCGACGGCACCTGTCAGCGTCAACATCCCTTCTTTGCGGGCAAGAACTTTTTCCACCAATTGGGGAACAGACAAGTTTTCTTGCACATTCGATTGATGTAGCAATACCGCCAATTTATTCGTGACGTCAACAATACTCATATACAATACCTACCTTTTTTTTGTTAATTTATACTCTTGAAAATAGTATAACACATTAAAATAATTAGTCCATACTATTTGTGGTGATTTTTGTTTTTATTTTTGTCTATTTTGTTGCAAATGTTTCGTGACGTTTTTTTCTAAAGAGGAAGAAAAAAATTTGAAATGAGGTTGACTTTTTTTTGCGATTTAAGCTATGATAACATATTGAACGGTTACTCTTATCCCGAGTTGGTGGAGGGACAGGCCCGATGAAACCCAGCAACCGTCACAACAATTGTACATGTGAAATGGTGCTAACCTGTGGCAAGGCAACGCCCTTGAACGATAAGAGTGAAAGGCTCGATAAGAATGCAATCACCTTTCCTCGCAGTTGAAGGAAAGGTTTTTTCGTTGATAGACGTGGGAAAATGAGTGCCGTATCAACTTTTTTACAAGGGGCACAAGACACGCTCCATGATGAACAGAAAAGAGGAGGAAATTGACGAATGTCAGCAAAACGCCGTTTATTTACTTCGGAATCTGTAACAGAAGGCCATCCGGACAAAATTTGTGACCAAATTTCTGACGCGATTTTAGATGCGATTTTAGCGAAAGACCCAAATGCGCGCGTCGCCTGCGAAACGAGCGTAACCACTGGGTTAGTATTGGTAAGTGGAGAAATTACCACATCGACGTATGTGGATATTCCGAAAATTGTTCGTGATACGGTTCGCGAAATCGGCTATACGCGGGCGAAATTCGGGTTTGACGCCGATACGTGCGCAGTGTTGACTTCGATTGATGAACAATCGCCAGACATTGCGATGGGCGTCGATAAAGCGTTAGAAGCGCGTGAAGGTCAGATGACTGACGAAGAAATTGAAGCGATTGGTGCGGGCGACCAAGGGTTAATGTTCGGATTTGCTTGCAATGAAACGAAAGAGCTCATGCCGCTACCGATTTCATTGGCACATAAATTGGCACGCCGTTTAGCGGAAGTTCGTAAAGAAGACATTTTGCCTTACTTGCGTCCAGACGGAAAAACACAAGTAACGGTCGAGTACGACGAGAACGGCAAACCAGTTCGCATCGATACAATCGTCGTTTCGACGCAACATCATCCGGAAATTACACAAGACCAAATCGTACGTAACATTAAAGAGCACGTCATTCAACCGGTTGTTCCAGCAGAGTTAATTGACGAAAATACGAAATACTTCATCAACCCAACAGGTCGCTTCGTCATCGGTGGCCCACAAGGGGACGCTGGATTAACAGGGCGTAAAATTATCGTGGACACATACGGCGGTTACGCTCGTCACGGCGGCGGTGCGTTCTCTGGAAAAGACCCAACAAAAGTAGACCGTTCGGCGGCATACGCAGCTCGTTATGTAGCGAAAAACATCGTTGCGGCTGGTCTTGCGGATAAATGCGAAGTGCAATTAGCCTATGCGATCGGTGTCGCAAAGCCAGTATCGATTTCGATTGATACGTTTGGCACAGGGAAAGTATCTGAAGACATTTTAATCGAAGTAGTTCGCAACAACTTCGACCTTCGCCCAGCAGGTATTATTAAAATGTTAGACTTGCGCCGTCCGATTTACAAACAAACAGCGGCGTATGGCCACTTCGGTCGTACAGATATCGACCTTCCATGGGAGCGTACGGACAAAGCAGAAGCGTTAAAAGAGCAAGCACTTGCGTTAGCGAAGTAAAAACGGAAAGAGAGTTACGAATCGTAGCTCTCTTTCTCTTTTCCTGAAACAAAACCTTCCTGATATTCGACTAATTGTTAACGGCTTCTGGCTAAACTAAATGTAATAGTTTATCCAAAGATATGGTATAATTTCTAAGTTGAATTACACAAAAGTAGGTGACAGCGTCATGTGTGGGTTTATTGGATGTATTTATGATGAACCGAAAACAATGGATGAACAATGGAAACAAACGTTTACAGAGATGAATGATATTATTACCCATCGCGGGCCGGATGATGACGGGTATTTTTTTGATGACTACGTCCATTTCGGCTTTCGCCGGCTGAGCATTATTGATTTAGAAGCGGGGCATCAGCCGCTTTCGTATGAAAATGAGCGATATTGGATTATTTTTAATGGAGAAATTTATAACTACGTCGAATTGCGTGAAGAACTATTGCAACAAGGGTATGAGTTCGCGACCCATTCGGATACAGAAGTAATTATCGCTCTTTACAGTCATGCGAAAGAAAAGGCGGTTGAAAGGCTGCGTGGCATGTTTGCTTTTGTCATTTGGGATAAAGAAGAAAAGACGATTTTTGCCGCGCGCGACCCATTTGGTATTAAGCCGTTTTTCTATTTTGAACAAAACGGGCGTACGTTTTTTGCGTCGGAGAAGAAAAGTATTTTGCATGCGCTTGGACATGATTCCCTTCATTACGATGCATTGCAACATTATTTAACGTTCCAATATGTTCCTGAGCCGTTCACGATGTCAGCGGATATTCGGAAGCTAGAGCCAGGTCATTACATCCAAAAGAAAATTGGCGAGCCGTTAATGATTCACCCATACTGGAGAGCAACGTTTCATCCGATTGTCAAGACAGAAGAGGAACTAGTAAAAGAAATTCGCGATGTGTTGTTTGATTCGGTGAAAGTGCATATGCGAAGCGACGTCCCGGTCGGGTCGTTTTTGTCTGGTGGCATCGATTCATCGCTTATCGCATCGATTGCAAAACACTTTCATCCAAATATTAAAACATTTTCGGTCGGCTTTGAACGGGAAGGGTTTAGTGAAATCGATGTAGCAAAAGAAACGGCGGCAAAACTAGGAGTAGAAAATATTAGTTACGTTATCTCCCCGCAAGAATATATGGACGAACTGCCAAAAATTATGTGGCATATGGACGACCCGCTTGCCGATCCGGCCGCTGTGCCGCTTTATTTCGTTGCACGAGAGGCGAGAAAGCACGTAACAGTTGTATTGTCCGGGGAAGGAGCAGATGAGTTGTTTGGCGGCTACAACATTTATCGTGAACCGCAGTCGCTAGAAGTGTTTGAGCGGGTTCCGAATATGGCAAAATCCGCGCTGCGCGTCATTGCCCGCCTGCTCCCGGATGGAGTGAAAGGAAAAAGCTTTATTGAGCGTGGCTTAACGCCAATGGAAGAACGGTATATCGGCAATGCGAAAATGTTTAGCGAAGCGGAAAAGCAAGAGTTGTTAAAAAGCTATCGCGATGGGCTAGATTATACGACAGTGACCCGTCCGCTTTATGAACAAACAACCAACTATCCACCGGTGAACCGAATGCAATATGTCGACATTCATACGTGGCTGCGCGGCGATATTTTATTGAAAGCAGACAAAATGACGATGGCACATTCGCTTGAATTGCGCGTCCCGTTTTTAGATAAAGAAGTATTTGCTGTCGCTTCTAAAATTGCTCCTGAATGGAAAACAGCAAACAATACGACAAAATACATTTTGCGGAAAGCGGCGGAAGGAATTGTTCCTGAGCATGTGTTACACCGCAAAAAACTAGGATTCCCAGTTCCCATTCGTCATTGGCTAAAAAATGAAATGTACGATTGGGCGAAAACAATCATCAAAGAAAGCGATACGGATCACTTGTTCCGAAAAGATGTGCTCTATCGCTTATTAGAAGAGCATTGTGCGAATAAAGCTGACCATAGCCGAAAAATTTGGACAGTGCTTGCCTTTATGGTTTGGCATCAAGTGTATATCGAAAAAAAATATGATTTTGCGCATGAAAAAAGAGACAAGCAACCCGTATCGATTTAACAACCGAAAAGCCTCCCCATCACGGTAGATGGGAGAGGTTTATTTCGGCTGATACGTAATGGCTTGTTTCCCCATTTGCACCCAAGCGGCTAAAAAGTCGTCTTTCGGTGCTTTTTTATTTTTTTGGTCGGAAAGCGGATCATTGAAATAAATGTAGTCTTGGTCATAGCCGGTAATGACAACAGAATGTTCGTAATACGTAATTTTAATGGGACCATTCGGGGTATCCCATTCGCGAAACGCAGATTCCGGAAGCGCTCGAAACGTACTGTTTGTAATAACTAAAACGGGAGCGCCTTGCGATAAATATTTTTGCAGCTCAGAAAAATCGCTACCGGTGAGATTAACGATTCGATTTGGCAAATATTGCTTCGCTAGTTCCTCAATCGGCTCATGATAGACTCCTAGCCCAGGGGTCGTGAGTGAGTACATGTCGCCGACAAACCCGTTATGTGGATTGCCGAAATATACTTTGCCGTTGCGGCGTTGAAAAGGTGTCGGGTCTTTTTTTATTTGTTTGGCAAGCACTGTTTTATCGACTTGTACGCCTGCATCTTGCAGAAGCATCGCAAGACTCGTTACTTCACAGCCACGCGGCAATTCTGGCAGTTGTTGAATGAGTGGGACATCAAGCAGCACAAACGGCTTAATCTCATTCTCTTCCAACGAAGCAACGATTTGGCGTAACGGTACGCTCTTTTTTAAATAATTGGACTGCTTCCATTGCTCGATTGTTTGCTGGATTTGTTGCTGCCATAGTAACGGTACGCCTAAAACGGCTAAACAAAAGAAAATAGTGGCAGTTTTCCAAAGCGATTTTAGCCAATAGACGACACTAACGACTATTAAAATTGTTAATAATAGGAAAAGTACGTACATATCGCTAACTCCCTATTTCATGAATTTCCCTTCCTATCGTATCATATCAGTAATGAAAAAGCGGTGAAAAATAGGTGGAACCCTTTAGTTATTGCGTTGGAGCGATTTATAATATTGCCCTTTTTCCACATATTCGCGGCGAATGCGTGCCATTTCGCGTTCATCGTCTTCTGTTAATTCACGGACGACTTTGGCAGGACGTCCGAACGCAAGTGTGCGCGGCGGAATTTTTTTACCTGGTGGAACGAGGCTGCCGGCACCAATAAACGCCCCTTCTCCAATTTCTGCGCCATCAAGGATGATAGCACCCATGCCAATTAATGCGTTTTTGCGGATAATCGCGCTATGCAAAATGACTTGATGACCGACGGTTACATCGTCTTCGATAATGAGCGGATTGTTTGGACTTTGATGCAAAACTGAGTTATCTTGAATATTGACACGGTTGCCGATGATTGTCGGTGCGACATCGCCGCGAATGACAGTATTAAACCAAACGCTTGTTTCCTCGCCGATTGTGACATCACCAGTAATGGTTACATAGTCAGCAATAAACGCCGATTGTGCGATTTTTGGATATTTGTCTTTATATGGGTAAATCATTGCTTTCTTCCTTCCTTTTTCAGTATGTATTATAAGTGTACAAACTTTTTTTTCATTCGTAAACGAAAGCGAGGGATTTTTATGTGGAAATGGGAAGCGACAGAGCCGAAAGGAGTAGTCGTAATTGTTCACGGGGCGGCAGAGCACCACGGTCGATACAAATGGCTCATCGAAATGTTTCGCTTGAGCGGGTTTCATGTCGTTATGGGCGATTTGCCAGGGCAAGGGACGACAACACGAAGAAAGCGAGGGCATATTCAGTCGTTTGATGAATATATTAACGAAGTCGCTGATTGGGTCGAAGCCGCCAAAACCTTTCAGTTGCCGATGTTTCTTCTTGGTCATAGCATGGGCGGGCTTGTCGTCATTCGGACGCTGCAGGAAAAGCGGCTTCCGATTAGCGGCGTTCTCCTTTCGTCGCCATGTTTAGGGCTTGTCACCTATCCGTCGAAAGGGCTTGATGTGTTGTCGAAAATGTTGAATTATGTTGCGCCTGCAATGTTGTTTGACTCCGGACTGTCGGTGGAGCTGGCGACGCGAAATGAAGAAGTGCGCGAAATGGATAAGAACGATTCGCTTTATGTAACAAGAGTATCTGTCCGTTGGTATCGTGAGCTAGTAAAAGCGATGAAGCTCGCTCGACGCAATATTGACAAATTTCCCGATGTTCCGCTATTGCTTATGCAGGGAGGCGACGATAAAATTGTGGACAAGACCGCTGTCAAACAATGGTTTGACGAGCTTCCGATTTCAGAAAAAATATACAAAGAATGGGATTCGCTATACCACGAAATTTTCAATGAGCCGGAGCGTGAGGATGTGTTTTTGTACGCGAAAACATTTTTTGAAACACAGCTAATGCTTCGGAGAACATAGTTGAGGTGAGGTTGTTGAGTATTCCGACACATCCTGTTTCATTAATGAAAAACGTCTATCGCGATGTGTTTCCAGTCGTCCATCGTGAATTAGCGTTTTGGCGAAAAAAGGCGGAGAACATTCCTGATCCGGAATTACGCAAACAAGCGCTCGCAAGCATGAATACAAAAACATTTCATTGCGAAGGCGGCGCGATTTTGGCGTTATTAGCAGAAGGGAATCGAGAAGAATGCATCCGATTCATTGTCGCCTATCAAACGATTAGCGATTATCTCGATAATTTATGCGATCGGAGCACTTCGCTAGACCCGCTAGACTTTCGCGCCCTTCATGATTCGATGCCGGATGCGTTATGTGTCGGAGCTGTTCCGACGAATTATTACCGGTATCGAAGGGAACAAAATGACGGCGGCTATTTACATGAACTTGTCTATACATGCCAAGATGTATTGAAAAAAGTCGGCCATTATGACACGATCGCGCCGCTCTTAAAAGAATTGGCGGGATATTACTGCGATTTGCAAGTACATAAACATGTGAAACAAGAAGAGCGCATTCCGCGGTTGACCCAATGGTTTGCGCAACATAAAAACAACCTCCCGCCAATGGAATGGTACGAGTTTTCCGCATGTTCGGGTTCGACGCTCGGCATCTTTTGTTTAGTGGCCTATGCGTTCAATGAATCGTTTTCGAAAGAGTTAGCACACCGCGTTCGTGACGGCTATTTTCCGTACATTCAAGGCTTGCATATTTTGCTTGATTACTTCATTGACCAAGAAGAAGACCGGCTTGGCGGCGATTTAAATTTTTGTTTTTATTATCCAAACGATATCGTGTTGTTCGAACGGCTATGTCACTTTATAGAGGAAGCAGAGAGGCACCTTTCAGAGTTGCCGCACGGAGCATTTCATCGGTTGATTCACCGCGGGCTATTAGGGTTGTATTTATCAGATGAAAAAGTGCGGGCGCATTCGAACATACGTCAGTTAGCAAAACAGTTGCTTCGTATGGGGGGACCTATTTCTCGCTTTTTTTACTGGAATGGACGACTATATCGCACGTGGCAAAAATGGGCATGAGCCATCTTTTTGCCGTTGAACAAAGAAGGCTGCCTTTCGGTCGGGGCAGCCTATTGCCGTTTTTCAATCGCAATAATAAATGGCGGATGGTTGATTTGGTTGATAAATTGATAACGCAGTACGTGTGCGCGCTGCTGATCAATCGTTTCGACATAGGAAAGCAACGCATCGCGCTCGATGGCTCCTTCCGGGTGCCCGTGGTAAATAACGAGCACGATAATTCCTTCTGGTGCCATGATAGGAAGCAATTGTTCTACTGCACGAATCGTTGAATCGGGTGTGGTGACAATTTGTTTGTTTCCGCCTGGCAAATAGCCGAGATTAAAAATCGCACCGGTGATGCGCCCATGATAGTCAGCTGGAATGGCGTCGCGCAATTCATCATGGCTTTTTTGAAATAATGTCACTTGTTCCAGCGCTTGATGTTCTTTTAGACGGGCGATTGTATTTTCAATCGCTTGTGCTTGAATATCAAAGCCGAAAACACGCCCTGTTTTCCCGACGCGTTCGGCTAAATAAAGCGTATCGTGTCCGTTGCCGACCGTAGCATCGACCGCGACATCTCCAGGTTGGACAGCAAGGTCAAGCAGCGAGCGAGCAAACGGCAAAATACGGGCCAGTTTCATCGGGAAATCGCCTCTTTTTTATAATATTTTCCTTGGTAGCTATTGCGTCGTTCGAGTTCGGCATCAATGGCATTTAGTACTTCCCATTTATTGACGCTCCACATTGGACCGATCATTAAGTCAATCGGGCCGTCGCCAGTAATGCGGTGGACGACCATTTCCGGAGGTAAGATTTCGAGTTGGTCGCAAACGAGTTGAACGTACTCCTCAAATGATAAAAACGTTAGCATTCCTTTTTCGTACTGTTTTACCATCGGTGTACCTTTTA
This sequence comes from Anoxybacillus sp., assembly GCF_023512315.1. Lineage (GTDB taxonomy): Bacteria > Bacillota > Bacilli > Bacillales > Anoxybacillaceae > Anoxybacteroides. Next base: position 2,431 of record NZ_JAILZV010000020.1, on the reverse strand, counting down.
ATAAGTGAAGCAAATGAATTTTTATGCCTTGCACGTCTAAGTTGGCAACCGTTTTGGTTGTTTCCATCATCATGTCATAGTCCTCAAGCGGCAGACCATTAATAATATGGGAGCAGACGCGAATGCCGTGTTTGCGAAGTTTTTGTACCCCTTCGACGTAGCAGGCAAAATCGTGCGCACGATTAATGAGAAGCGCCGTTCGTTCGTGAACCGTTTGTAAGCCAAGCTCGACCCATAAATAGGTGCGCTCGTTGAGTTCCGCTAAATAGTCAACGACATCGTCCGGCAAACAGTCAGGACGTGTCGCAATCGACAACCCGACGACGCCGTCTAATTGTAAGACGGTTTCGTATTTTTCCCGCAGCACATCGACAGGGGCGTGGGTGTTTGTGAACGCTTGGAAATATGCTAAATATTTTCCGTCTTTCCATTTGGCGTGCATTTTTTGTTTGATGTCGTGAAATTGGGTTACTAAGTCATCGGTGCGGTTGCCGGCAAAATCGCCAGAGCCAGCCGCACTGCAAAATGTGCAGCCGCCGTATGCGACCGTACCGTCGCGATTTGGGCAATCAAAGCCGCCGTCGAGAGCGACTTTAAACACTTTATGGCCGAACGTTTGTCGCAAATGGTAGTTCCACGTATGGTATCGCTTATTGTCGTTTGTATATGGAAAAGGGTTCATCGTCATCACCTTGTATTTACTGATAGTTGTCATTTTAGCATTGTAGCACGATTTAGGCGAAAAATCGACAGTTTCCAGTCATTAGCGTCATAACGAGAAAGAGAATTGCGCACATTAAAAGCGGACAACTTTTTTAGGTGGAGGGAATACAATGGCGACGCGGCAATCAGTAGATGAGTTTTTACAGCATTGTGAAGATGTCATTCGTTTTGCGAAAGCGCAATATAACGAGGCACAGCGGCAAGCGCATAACAACGATATAGAATACATGAACGCGCAACAAATGCTGGAGCAGGCAGTAAATGATTTAGCTCATTTGGCGTTGAGTTGTAACGCCCAACAGCGCGAACAGTTGCATCGGATGCGTTTGCAGCTTGAGCAATTGCAAAACGACATGATTTTATTGGATCATTAAAGGAGGCAGCCATGAAAAAACGTTCCAAACAAAACAATCCAGAGCAAAAAACGTTGCATTTGAAAAGCTTCGATGACCCAGTAAAAGAAGTGAAACAACGGAATGCAAAAAAAGGACAAGAAGCGAAAGCAGAATACCATCCTGAATAGTACAGAAAGCACTCGGCAACCAACCGGGTGCTTTTTCCAATGCCAAAAAAACGAAAGGAAAGGAAACGGTAGCGAACGAAACACGTGTTTCGTATAATAGCGTACGAAATTATTTGGCTGACACTTGCAACGAAGTGATAAATTTCTTAAAATAATGATTATAATAAAATATTGTCAAATGACCGTGAAAAGGAGTAGTAGTGAACAAATGGCGGCAGAGAGTTGACGGCTGGTGCGAGTCAACCGAAGTTTGTTTACGAACTCGCCTTGGAGTTGCGTGTGCGAATGAAGTAGCATGCGCCGTGAATCTGCGTTAATGAGTCGAGTGAGCGCTTTTTATGCGCTAATGAGGGTGGTACCGCGGGAAATTCGACCTCTCGTCCCTTTTGATGAAGGACGGGGGTTTTTTTATTTTCTTTTTTGTTCATACTTTGGAAATAGCTAGAGAAAGATGGGAGGATACGACATGAGCTTCAATCATCGTGAAATCGAGAAAAAATGGCAGAAATATTGGGAAGAGCACAAAACGTTTAAGACAACGGAAGAGGAAGGCAAGCGAAAATTTTATGCTTTGGATATGTTCCCGTATCCGTCTGGCGCTGGTCTTCACGTCGGACATCCAGAAGGATATACGGCGACCGATATTTTAGCGCGCATGAAGCGGATGCAAGGCTATAACGTGTTGCATCCGATGGGATGGGATGCGTTCGGCTTGCCAGCGGAGCAATACGCACTTGATACCGGCAACGACCCAGCCGAGTTTACGGAAAAAAATATTAACAACTTCCGCCGCCAAATTAAATCACTAGGCTTTTCGTACGATTGGGATCGAGAAGTTAATACAACTGACCCAAACTACTACAAATGGACACAATGGATTTTCTTAAAGCTATACGAAAAAGGCTTAGCGTATATGGATGAAGTGCCGGTCAACTGGTGCCCAGCGCTAGGGACAGTTTTGGCGAATGAAGAAGTCATTGACGGAAAAAGCGAACGGGGCGGGCATCCGGTCATTCGCAAACCGATGAAACAGTGGATGCTTCGTATTACGGCATATGCCGACCGCTTGTTGGAAGACTTAGAAGAGCTCGATTGGCCAGAAAGCATCAAAGAAATGCAGCGCAACTGGATTGGTCGTTCGGAAGGGGCGCATGTTCATTTTGCTGTCGATGGTCATGATGAAAC